>VBJK01000071.1 GCA_005879655.1 Chloroflexota bacterium
GCTGATAGAACGTCTACAAGATGCTGATGCCTATACTGTTGAGCGCGCCATGCACGCTTTGCTACGGTTAGGGGCCGAAGTAGCACTGGCACGTATTCTCCGTGAATTGGAGGATCGCACAGCGCGTCCTGCTCGTGCTCAGGTGCATCAGGCTGCGCTCATGATCCTGGGGTATTTTTGTGCCGAGAAGGACCTACGCCGCCAGTTGACGATGGCACAATATACACGTGTATTAGAGGCTGTGGTGCCCGTATTAACGGCAAACTATCAGCATGAGCCGGAGGTGCAGCAACTGGCGCGCCAGTTGCTGGTAAAGTTAGCCTGTGATGCTGAGGGGGCTGGCGCGCGCGATAATCGTTGGGAAAAGGTTATTGATATGTTGCTACGTTATCTTCCGTCACAGAATGAAGTTACTGTACGCAACGTAATTCTGGCTTTTCAAGAGATAGGTACAATTGCAACCACGCGTTTGCTCGAACAATGCAACCAGCCTTCAGATGCGATGAGAGCACGTATTGTGGAAATTTTACGTGTCACCCATGACCCTCGCTCATTGCCGATTTTACTGCGTCTCCTCGCCGACCCAGCTCTGGCTGTGCGCCAGCAAGTGGATGATGCATTGCGTGCTTATATGCCTGAGAGTATTCCTGGCCTCATCAACGTTGTGCTGGAAAGCCCTGGTGACGATGTGGCTGATCATGCTGCACAAATTCTCACGAGCATGGGGGCCGTGGTGGTTGAGCCGATTACGCAGGTAGTCTTTCAAATTGTGCCAGGCCGTACACGCTTGCTAGTAGGTGTACTGGCCCAGGTGCGTGACGTACAAGCTGTTCCAACACTCATTACCTTGTTGCAAGCATCTCATAGCGAGCTATTGCTTACTATAGCTGTCATACGTGCACTGGCCCAATTTGCCGATAGCCGTGGCGTCCCACCACTCCTCGATATGCTAGAGGGGACGCAACCGCTGGTGTATGAAGAGGTCATTAATGCGCTCAGTCAGCTCGGTATGGTTGCTCTGTATGAGCTAATAGCGGCATTAGACGTACAGCAAACGACGGCTGTCACGCAGCGTGTGCAACGCGCGTTGCTTGGTATGGTCCCGTTCCCTGGAGAGGCCCTCGTTGCGGCGCTTGAGCAGAGCAGTAATAGCCAGGCGCAGCACATCATGGTGGTCATGCAAATGCAAGGGGCTGAAGCCGCGCACGTGCTGGCTAGGCACTTGTTGCATCAGGATGCACGAGTGAGAAACTATATCTATCAGGCGTTAGCAGATATGCCAGGCTCGGTAGCTGTTCCGGCCTTGTTAGAGATGCTGGATCAGCCTGCTGTGCAGAGTCCCCTGTCTTCACTCTTGCTCAAACATCCAGGTACGGCGATCTCGTCACTCGTAGAGCTGTTGCGTGAACCTGAACGAGGTGACGTTGCAGCGGAGATCTTGCCGTTGTTTGGGACGGCAGTGCTTGTGCCTTTGCTGAGTGGAGTAAATGATCCTGGCAGTCGTGCACGTGAGCGTGCGCAACGTATTCTGGTGATCCTGGTCAGGCAGAGCAAAGATGAGCAGCAGATTGTGAGGGAGATTGTGCAGCTCTTTAATCTCGCACCACCAGCTGGCGCATATGAGATGTTGCTCAGTGTGCTGAGTAACGAACTCGCTGATGTGAGTATGCCGGTGTTATTGGAAGGTCTGGAGGATGCGCATCTTCTAGCTGATGTCGCAGAGGTATTCTTACGTCTGGCTCAGAGAGAGACGCTACGTACAGCAGTGCTTGAGCAATTGTTGCAAGCTCTCTTAGTTGATGAGCGTCGTCGTGGTGCTGCTAATGCGCTGGTAAAGATCGGGCCATATGCAGTTGAACCCGTAGGTGAGTTAATTACCGAGCAGAATGCGCCGCTAGCTAAAATTGCGCGCGAGATCTTGCGAGAAATTGGCAAGGATGCTCTAGGCTTTATCTGGAAAGCACATAGTGATACCAGTAATCCGTCACGGCGTGCCATTGCTCTGGAGATTTTCCATAGTATGCGTACAGAAATCGTGAAGGATAAACTCATCGCATCACTGGACAGTCAGCAGCCGGATGATGTGGCTATGGCAGTAGCATTACTGCTGGAGCGTATTCGTCATGAAGCAACGCATCACTATGCTGATCGAGAGATGATACCTCTGCTCATAGAGTATATGCAAACTCACAAGAAAGATGCAACAAATCTACGCATTCTGGCATTACTGCTTTTAGTAGGAGAACAGGCTATTATCGATCATTTAGTGCAGGCATTGAGCGAGTACCCACGCCATCGCAAGCAATTGGTGTATGTGTTCCTGCTGCTGGGGAACAGTGCTCAGGATCTCTTGCTCAATGTATTTAATGATCCTGATACCAAAGTCGAGGTGCGTGCCGAATTAGCAACTGTACTAGGTATGATAGACGCGCCAGAGGCAGTAGCGGATTACGCGCAAAATATCAGTGCCTATGGGATAGGGACGACGCATGGTCTGGCTCTCTTCCCCGATCAGCTGGCCATTGCCTTGCGTGCTCTGGGAGGGTTGCTGGCCAGTAGCTATTGGAATATGCAGAAGTTGCAAGCGTTACGGGAGGCCAGCCTTGCGGGAACCCCTGCTCACGAGTTGTTTAGCGTTTTGTTGGGCTGGCGCTATGAGCCGCAGATCGAACAGTTGCGCAACGAGTTGCAGAGCGAGCGTGACACTCGTAGAAAAGAACTGATCGTCATGACTGCACGCCTTGCAGCTGAGCAGCAAGAGAAGAGCAGGTTGGAGAGTGAGCTGGAGGAGGCACAGCGTGAACATACGTTTAAGAGTGATGAGCTACAGCAGGCTACGCGCAAGAACGAAGACATGCGTATGAACATGGATAAAATGCATAAAGAGAAAGATAAGGTTTATGCCGATCTTAACAAGCTTGCTCATGAGAAGGATGCTGTGTTAGCTAACTACGAAAAGATAGTGCAAGAACGTAATAAACTAGCTTCCAAACTAGAAAGCGTAGTACAGGAAAATAAAGAACTATCCACACAAAATCAGCAGTTGACCTGGCAATTGGAACATCGGCATGGCCGGTAATAGATAATAAACGTGACTTTTTCTCGTTGGTATGGGAAATCCATGTTTTTTTGCCATTAGCCCTAGTGATGTGCTAGACTATTTGATGTTATCCGCATGCTAGTTATCAGAAACTGCATGAGCCAAAAAATGATGTAGTTCGGAATCAGGCGAGGGAAACGCATCCCAAGCCTCGAACAAGAAACGCCTGCTGACCGAGATCGTGTGTGAAGCACAGGGGTATCCGCAGGCGAAGGAAAGATGATTTATGACTGAAAAGAACCATTTAACGACAAGTTTTGGTATACCTGTCACTGACAAAAGATTTTCATCTCATTGAGAAGCTGGCTCATTTTAACCGCGAGCGTATCCCTGAGCGCATTGTTCATGCCAAAGGTGCTGGTGCTCATGGCTACTTTGAAGTCACCGATGATGTCACGCAGTGGACAAAAGCTGCATTTTTAAAGGGCGTTGGCTAGAAAACTCCTCTCTTTATCCGCTTTTCTACCGTTGGGGGCGAAAAAGGCTGAGCTGCTGGCGCCCGCGATCCACGCGGCTTCGCAGTAAAGTTCTATACTGAAGAGGGCAACTATGACCTCGTTGGCAATAACACGCCGGTCTTCTTCATCCGCGACGCGATCAAATTCCCTGACTTTATTCATACACAAAAGCGGCATCCACAGACCAATGCAAAAGACGCCAATATGTTCTGGGATTTTCTGTCTCGCACACCGGAGTCGTTGCATCAAGTAACGATCCTCTTTTCTGATCGTGGGACGCCAAAGACCTATCGCCATATGAATGGGTACGGCTCTCATACCTTCAGATGGATCAACGCTGATGGCAAGTCTGTCTGGGTGAAATATCATTTCAAGACAGAGGCGGGTATCCAGAACTGGACAAACGAGGAAGCAATCCGCATGGCGGGCGAAAATCCTGACTATGCCACTGACGACCTATTTCAGCATATAGCCAGCGGACAGGAAGCTACCTGGAAGCTCTATGTGCAGATTATGCCGCTTGAAGAGGCTGCAAGCTACCGCTTCGATCCCTTCGATGTCACCAAGGTCTGGTCTCAGAAAGACTATCCGCTGATGCCGGTTGGTCGTATGGTACTCAATCGCAACCCAGAGAACTATTTTGCCGAGGTAGAGCAGGCGGCATTTGCACCAGCCAATATTGTCCCCGGTATCGGCTTCTCACCGGATAAGATGTTGCAAGGTCGTATCTTTGCCTATCCTGATACGCATCGCTATCGTCTGGGTGCCAACTACGCGTTGCTGCCTGTCAATCAGCCAGTCCTTCCGGCACGCAACTATATGCGCGATGGTGCTATGCGCCTCGACGAGAATGGTGGCGCTAGTGCTAACTACGAGCCGAACGGTCTCGGCGGACCAATCGCTGAAGCAGTCTATGCTGAGCCAGCTCTGGAAGCGCATGGACCTGTACAGCGCACCGCTTATCGTCTGACAGACAATGATTTTGTGCAGCCTGGCGACCTCTATCGCTTAATGAGCGAAGATGCCAAAGCGCGGCTCATCCATAATTTTGTCAGTCACCTGAAGAGTGCGAAGCAGGAGATCCAGTTGCGCCAAGTGCAGCTGTTCTATCGTGCTGATCCTGACTACGGTGCGCGTATTGCCAGGGGCCTGGGCATCGAGATACCAACTGAGTCAGTGGTAGCAGACTAGGCGTTCTGCATGTTTGCGGTATTGAGCAAGCTTGATAAGCTGGTTTGATGCCGCAAACAGTGTCTGATTGGGGGCCAGGGGGCGAAGCCTCCTGGCGGGGTTTGGGGTGTCCCCAAGTTTTCCCATTCCCCAAAAGGTTTTGGGATTGTGCATTAAACGGCCTCGTTTTGCACAATGGTACAGGGCAACCTGAACCTGAAGCAAGACCCTTGCCCGACCTCGCTTTCAACCCATATTTCGCCTCCATGCATCTGGACGATTTGCCGTGCGATGGAGAGACCTAACCCAGTCCCTTTAATATAGCGTGTATTCTCCGCAATACGCGAATACGGCAGAAATACAACCTCCAAAGATGCAGAGGGAATACCTACCCCGTGATCTTGCACCCATACTTGTATAGATTGGCCTTCTAGTGTGCTCCCTACGACAATCTCTCCCCCATTAGGCCAATACTTCATAGCATTGTTGAGCAGATTAGAGACGACCTGCTTGAGCTTATCCATATCTCCCATGCACTCTGTGGGAATGGTGCTCAATTGCAGAGCGATTGTATGCTGTGCTGTCGTGGGACGAAAATGTTCCGCTACTTCTTGGACGAGGCTATTTAGGTCTAGCGGCTCATAGGCAAGTTGCATAGTGCCTGATTTCATTCGTTCTAAATCGAGAAGATCCGTAATCATACGATTAAGCCGCATAGCTTCAGTAGAAATGTTGTCTGCAAACTCTTTGATCTCACTGCCGCTTAACTCTTCATCGTCGCGTATCAATTCACTAAATCCTTTGATGCTCGATAATGCTGTACGGAACTCATGGCTAACAATGGCTACAAAATTACGTTGCGTCTGATTGACATGCGTCAACTCTTCATTGAGGCGCTGGCGTTGTTCAGAGACAGATGCTTGATGGATCAGCCTTAATACTTTCGGTAAGTGTATTGGCAAGGCGAGCGCTGTCGTCACTGATGCTATGGCCGCCAATAACTTCATAGTTCCTGCTAACCAGTACATAGGGACCCACAGCGTCCAAACATCCAGAAAGTGTGTTGCCCCACAAGCAATAATAAAGACGCCGAAAGTAACAAATATCCACTGGAACGGTACAATGCGGTAAGTTTGTGAGACGAAGTAAATCAACACTGCTGAGATAGTGAAGTAGGCAAAACCAATGAGTGTATCAGCACTCACATAGAGCATAATGAGACTAGGAATCCAGAGCAGACACGCACCGTGTGGACCAAAGCCTGACGTTGTCAGTACGTTGATGAACTTTGTAAGAACAAAGGCTAAGGGCAGGAGGAGCGTCACCGCAAGGCTCACACGAACGAGCCATGACTGTGCAATGCTTTGCTGAATGACGCGGTATAGCTCTGTGAACATCTCGCGTAAAGGGTGTACAGGGTCTTCTTTCTGGTCTGAATGCGCCATTTTCGTTACCCTTTCTGTATATTGTTCAGTAGTGCTACCTCGGCTGCTTCTCGTAGTTCTTGCGCGCTAAACGGCTTGAGGAGATAACCAGAGGCATCATGCAGAGTTCCTTCCTCTCTATCGCTCTTCTGTCCAAATGCCGTCATGAAAATGATTGGAATGGAGGCTAAGTGTGGTTACGCTCTCACAGCGTCTGCAAACTGGAACCCATCACATCCTGGCATAGAGATATCGGTGAAAATCAGATCAGGACGTAGGTTTTCAATGAGTGCTAAACCTTCATTGCCGTCTGAAGCGAAGTGGAGTTCGTGTCCTGTTTTGCGCAAAGCATAATGGATCAGCTTCTGAATTAACTCTTCATCCTCGCAAAAGAGCAGTTTTGCCATAGTTTGGCTCCTTTTCCTACTGTCGTACTAGTGCAGCATCCCAAAACGTTTTGGGGAATGGGAGCATTTGGGGACCCCCCAAACCCCGAAAGGCGAGGCTTCGCCCCTTGGACCCCCTATCCCTCTCTGCTCTTTTATCTAGCGAAAAATATCGATATCAAGTATCGTTGGTACGATGGACCATGTCTAAGCTACGAACACGCCAATATCTACGACTGGTGAAGGTATCGCCTGGTAAGTTAGCGCTACTTGCCACTAACCCTGCATGTTGTAGATGGTTGATTGCCTCTAGGAGTGCGCTAATACGTACTTGTTTGGCGTGTGGGTATTGATGGCTCAAGATTTTATGCAAATCCCTCAATGTTATGCCATCTGTATTAGGCAATGTTGCTAAGACCAGTTCCGCTAGCTGTCGTTGAGCGCGGCGACGAGCTTGTCGTTCAGGCGTCTCATCTTTGTGTAGTTTGTATGATGGCCTGAAATGTAACTCAAAGCGGCAGGCAGTAGCTCCTTTCTTCATACATGTACGTTCAAAAATGACCACCGTCTCCCCAAAGCGTTCCGCAGCTCCTTCGATAGCTCCCTGTAGAAGGGGACACAATTTGCGCGGGCTATCGTAAATGAGCACGAAATCGTTCGGATGAGTTGAGAGTGGCTCATAAGCGAAAAGGGGAGGAGTAAGACTGTCCGGTGTACAGCGCATCTGGAGATGAGCATCACGCATGATGAGTAAAAGCTCACGTGCACTGTGAACGCGGTTGAGAAGATAGGCGCAGAGATGACTGGTTAACCCGTTAATGATAAAGTAATGGCCATATTCTCGTAAAAGAAGATGGACCGGTTGCCGTGTTAATTGACTGGTGAGCTTAACGCCTGCTAACAATTGCTCATCGTCATAAACGCGGCTGGCAAGTGGAGCATTGAGCACAGTCTCGCCCAATGCGGCCCGATAAGTGTTGAGTAGGGAGACCCCAAAGCGTTCCGTGAGGTATTTCTCCCAAGTGACGAAAATTAAACCGTGCATATGAGATCCTTCCGAATAGGTTGCGCTATGGCCATGTTTATCTCTATCTATATTATACTGTTGTGTGAAAATGGAGCTAGCTTTGTGTTATGTTTTTCTAGTGAGAAAATGAATAAATATTCATCAGTGCTATTTTAGCCTTTCTGTTAATTGTTGAGTTTTTATAACTCAACAATTAACAGATGTGTGAATTTCTTGCAGCAAGTTGCATTCTTCTGCTATACTCCAAGTAATTGCCCATTGCCAACTATGGCATCATACAGCTATATTGCAGGCTAGAATATTTCCTTAAGATACTCTCGCTGCCTACTAATGCCATACATGAGGTAGTGACTGAGCGGAGATTTATTTCATGTTTGAGAACGTTATACCTACTACTGCCGCAACGCCGCGTGTGCCTACGAGTAACACAAAATCTCATGGTTCATTGGATGCTGATATTATCATCAAAAATGCGCCCGATCCGGTCTTTGTCTCGGACTTGGAAGGAAAGATCCTCTCGGCCAATGATGCGGTCTACGAGTTATTGGGGTTCAGGACGGATGAAGTGTTGGAACAATCATTGTCGCGCTTTATTAGTCCTGAAGAGACACGCGAGTTCACTGCGGCGTTACGCGAAGTAATCGAACGTGGTGCAACGCGCAATGCTCGCCTGAATCCCCGTAGCGCATCAGGAGAGGTTATCTCAACAACTCTCAATGCGTCGGCCTTGCGTGATGCCGATGGCAAAGTGATAGGGGCGATCGGTATTTTACGCGATATGAGAGAACTGGATAAAGCGCGAGCTTATGCCGATAGTTTGATTAAGAACGCGCCTGATCCGGTCTTTGTCTCGGATCTGGAGGGGAAGATCCTCTCGGCCAATGATGCGGTCTACGAGTTATTGGGGTTCAGGACGGATGAAGTATTAGAACAATCATTGTCGCGCTTTATTAGTCCTGAAGAGACACGCGAGTTCACTGCGGCACTACGTGAAGTAATCGAGCGCGGGGTCATACGTAATACGCGTCTGAATCCGCGTAGTGCATCGGGAGAAGTCATTCCTACTAGCTTGAACGCGTCGGCCTTGCGTGATGCAGGTGGCAAAGTGATAGGAGCGATCGGTATTTTGCGCGATATGAGAGAACTGGATAAAGCTCTGGCCTATTCTGATAGTTTGATTAAGAACGCGCCCGATCCGGTCTTTGTCTCGGATCTGGAAGGAAAGATCTTACAGGCCAATGATGCAGTCTACGAGCTGTTGGGGTTTCGTCCCGATGAGGTGCTGGAACAGTCGCTGTCGCGCTTTATCAGTCCAGAGGAGACGCGCGAGTTCTTAGCGGCTCTGCGCGAAGTGATCGAGCGCGGTGTCACGCGTAATGCGCGTCTGAATCCGCGTAGTGCCTCCGGTGAAGTTATACCAACAACGTTGAATGCATCGGCCCTGCGTGATACCGATGGCAAAGTGATAGGAGCAATCGGTATCTTGCGTGATATGCGCGCTTACGAGAAGGTTGTGCGCGATCTGCAAGAATCGAAGGCCGAACTACAGGAAAAGATTCTGGACCTGGAGAAGTTTGAAGAGGTGGTTGTGGGCCGTGAATTAAAGATGATTGCTCTAGAGAAGGAGATCGAGAATCTCAAACGTGAACTAGAAAAGCTCAATCGAGGTCAGCATAAATGGACATAATGCAAAGGTCGCTATCTGAAGTGCTGACTTGCGAAGAGATGACATTAGAGCAACTTCGACAGGCATACAAAGAACTCTTGGCGCGTAAACAAGAGTTGGAGGTACGTGTACTTAAGAGTGAAGAGCGGCGGCGTGCCTTTTTGCATCTTCTGAGTGACCTGAATACATTCAATCGCAAACTCAATGATCAACGCAAAGCGATGATTCATATTCTGGCCGATTATGAGCAGGATCGCCGCCGCCTGGCCAAGCAGACCGAGCGTTTAGATAACTCGCGCAGAGCGTTGCTACACATTTTGCAAGACTCGCATAAGTCCAATTTGCGCTTAGAGAATAGCCGTAAAGCCATGATTCACATCATGAGCGATCTCAAAGAGACCACTGAAGAGGTAAAGCAGCGCGAACAGGAGTTGCGGGAGAAGCAGGAACAGCTCGTACAGGCGGGAAAGCTGGCCACATTGGGTGAGTTGACGACGGGTGTTGCCCACGAATTAAATAATCCATTAAACAATATTGGTTTGTTCATTGGCAACGCTATTGATCTGATTGAGCTGGATTTAGTCGAGACGGAGTATGAGCGTATCTTGCAGGAGCTATCGAGCGCTATGCAGCAAGTGCGTAAGGCAACCGAGATTATCTCACATTTGCGCACATTTGGCCGTGCAGCATCGGTGAGCCGAGAACTGGTGAGTCTTACTCAGGTCGTGCAGCGCTCACTTGCACTGATGCGTGAACAGCTACGTTTGCGCCAGATTGAAGTACAGTGCCATTTTCCTGAACAGGATGTTCTTGTGATGGGCAACGGTATTCAATTGGAACAGGTTTTCATTAATCTGCTGACAAATGCACGCGATGCGCTGGTCAATGCAACGAGAAAGGTGATCACCATCCAATGTGAGACGCATGGGAACATGGTAGATATTCAAGTGAGTGATACCGGGCCGGGGATACCTATAGGACTCGAACAGCGCATCTTTGATCCCTTCTTTACGACAAAGGAGGTAGGTACAGGAACAGGTCTTGGCTTATCCATCACATATGGTATTATTAAAGAGCATCAGGGAATCATTACTGTAGGAAATCATCCTGGTAAAGGGGCCGTGTTTTTGGTCCAACTGCCACTGGTGAGAGAGGAGTCTGTTGGGGGATGCTAGTATGAGCCAACCGTATATTCTGATCGTTGACGATGACACTGCGCTATTACAGGCACTGCCGCAAGCCCTGTATTTGCGTATGAAGAATATCAAGGTCGATACCTGTGATTCTGCTCTGGATGCTCTAGAGCGCGTGCGTAAATACGATTATGATGCCATTGTCAGCGACATTAAGATGCCAGGCATGGATGGACTGGCCTTGTTGGGCAAGGTACGAGAGTTGCGTCCTGATACACCTACACTGCTAATTACAGGTCATGGCGATCATAGCCTGGCTATTCAGGCATTGCGCGGTGGCGCTTACGATTTTATTCAGAAGCCAATCGAGCGCGAGTACTTTGTTGCTGCTTTGCAGCGTGCCATTCAAACTCGTCAGCTGCGTCGCCAGGTAGCAGAACAACAACGCGCCTTAGAAGATTATGCCAAATCGCTGGAGCAGACGGTACAGGAGCGTACACGCGAGTTGATAGCTGCGAATGCTGCGAAGGATGAATTCTTGAGTATGGCCTCGCATGAACTCAAGACGCCGCTGGCCAGTTTGAAGGGGATGACGCAGCTGTTGCGCCGTCGTATGGAGCGTACGGGATCTACTGAAGTTGCCAATCTGATCAATATGGAAAATGCCATTCGTCGTATAGAGATACTGGTGAATGACCTGTTGAATCTCTCATTTATTGAGATGGGCATGTTTTCTCTGTACCAGAAACCCTGCGCTATGGGTGAGCTATGTCAGCGCTTGGTAGATGAGTATATTGCGGGTACTAACCCACGGCCTACTGTGCTTTTAGATCTACCTGAGCAATATATAGAGGCGGAGGTGGATGTTGATCGTTTGGGGCAGGTGATCATTAATCTGCTCTCGAATGCGCGTAAGTATTCCTCACCAGGGTCTGCTATTCGTATGATGTTGCGGCAGACGCAGGATGAGTGTGTGATCTCTGTCTGTGACACGGGTGTTGGTATTTCAGCGGAAGTGTTGCCTTATATCTTTGAGCGTTTTTATCGCGTGCCCGATATTGAAGTACAGACTGGATCAAGTATTGGTTTGGGGCTAGGTTTGTATATCTCCAATCAGATTGTGGTGCGACATGGTGGGCATATCGATGTGCAAAGTACGCCTGGTAAAGGGAGTATTTTCTCTGTGGTGCTCCCCCTTGCGATGCAGGTTATAGAGCCTGTGCAGACTATTCCTCCTCCTCACACACAGATGCTTTAGCTATTGAGGCTCATGCAATCTTGCATAAACTGAGTGGCATCCTGGCTTGGCTACTGATTTGCTTTCTGTTAAAGTTCTCCTACATAGTTGCCAACCTCCAGCGTGCTTGCTATACTCAGCTCAGAATGCAGGGGTGTGCTAAAGTTTCTAGTAAGGTAAACTGAGGAGAAAAATTTTGAAAGTATTAGTAACGGGAGCCGCTGGCTTTCTGGGCGGCCATCTTATCGATATGCTTATTGAGCGGGGCGATGATGTAAGAGCAATGGTACGCCCAATTGAAGATGCACAGCGCTTGCGAGCACTCGATAATGTAGATGTCGTCTATGGAGATCTCACCAATCCTGAATCGCTAAAACTTGCTGTACAGGGTATGCAGTGTGTCTACAACGTGGCAGCAAAAACGGGACCGTGGGGTACGGAAGAAGCCTATCATGCGATTAATGTACGCGGCTTAACCGATCTGCTTCTTGCAGCTATGGAGGCCGGTGTGCAACGCATCGTGCACACTAGTTCGATAACTGTCTATGGACATAACCTGCGTGGTCTGGTGACTGAAGATCACCCTTATCATGCCGAGGATAACCCGTACAGTCGCACGAAAATCGCCGGTGAAAAAGTCATTGCAGGTATGGTAAAGGATCGGGGCGCGCCTGTGGTGATTGTGCGTCCGGGCTGGATTTATGGGCCGCGCGATAATGCGAGCTTTGCACGCTACGTCTCGCTGGTGGAGTCGGGCAAGCTCTTTTTCTTTGGCCCAGGCAACAATATTGTGCCGATCGTCCATGTACGCGATGTCGCTCAGGGCTTAATCAAGGCTGGCAATGCCGGTGACGAGGTAGTTGGTCGTGCATATACGTTGGCTGATGATCGGCGTGTTACGCAGGAGGAGTACTTGAATACTATAGCGGATGAGCTGGGAGTGAAGCGGCTGTCATTGCATGTTCCCTTCGCTCCTTTGTATGCGGCGGGTCGTAGCGCTGAGCTGCTCTGGCAGGCAATGGGACGCCGTAATGCTGCTCCACCACCGCTGACGACGTATGGAGTGACGTTGCAGGGGCGCGATCAGCAGTTTTCCATTGAGCGCGCACGCCAAGAGCTGGGCTATGCTCCTGAATATGATGTCAAGCGTGGCGTTGCAGAGGGCGTGCGTTGGTATCAGGAGAGCAAACAGGGACGTGAGGGAAACCAGACGCGTGAAACTGTACAGGCAAAATAAGGATATGCACAACAACTACGACCATCATCAAGAAGCGCTGCTGGTCGTAGTTGAGCTTCAATAGAAGAGATTTATGCAAGTTAATATCGCAGTTGCTCAGTGTACCGTTGCTCAATTTGACATGGAAGCCAACCTGAGCAAAGCAGAGCATTTTATACAACAGGCAGTACAGCAAAAAGCTCACATTATCGTGTTCCCAGAGGATTTTGTCACAGGACCCCTCAACGGCAACCCTGCATATGTTGATGGTGAAAGTCGTTACGCGCACCATTTTCAGCGACTGGCTGTACAGTATGCCATCGATATCGTACCAGGATCGATCATTGAGGGCGCAGGTGGGAAGCTGTATAACACAGCCTATTACATCGATAAAGAGGGAACCATCAGGGGGCGTTATCGCAAAGTTCATCTCTGGCATCCCGAAAGAAGCTATCTTACAGCTGGTAACGAACATCCAGTATTTGAGACGGCCTATGGCAAGGTTGGATTGATCATTTGCTGGGATTTAATGTTTCCTGAAGTGTTTCGTGTTATGGTCCGTCAGGGGGTGCAGCTCGTGATCTGTCCCAGCTACTGGTGCCTGGAAGATGCAGGTGTTGGCCTGCTACACGATGCACAGGCAGAGATAAAATTGGTCAATGCATTATGCACCGCCAGGGCCTTTGAACACGAACTTGTGCTTGTTTATGCGAATGCAGCAGCAACTGATAACGTAGGAAATGAGACCTTGCTCGGTCTATCGCAGATTACGGTCCCATTCAAAGGAGCTTTAGTGGCTCTGCAACATAACCGTGAGAGTTTCTTTGTGCAGAGCGTGGATATGGCGATACTCGACGATGCGGAACGTGCGTATACCATTAGAAAAGATTTATTTGAGTAGCGAGACCTCTTCTTTTAGCGCTGTTGGTAGCAGCTTGCGCTGGCGCACTTGCAGCCAGTTGCAGAGATAGGCCAGGGTAAGCAAGACAAAGCACGCGTTTCTTATAGCCACCATTTGTGCGAAATTGGGGGCATATGGGATGAGGGTGGGGTCATTGACGGGACGTGAGTAATAGAAAATGAAGATGTAAGTTGTTAAGGCAGAGATGCTCCCCCAGGCCAGTAGCCAGATAAGATCGAACGCACCAGCGTAGGCGAGCAACGGCATCAGCCAGATGAGGTATTGCGGACTAAAGACCTTACCAGTAGCAATGAACACGAGCAAGAGGGCAATACTTGCCTGCGTCAGGTCCAGTTTCCCACGCCATTGCATGAAGAGTGTGAACGTAATACCCGCGATAAGTAATAAGCTACATATGAGTGATACTGTCCGTTCAAGAGCACTGATGATATTAGTTGAGCCAAAGCTATAGATAATCTTGATCGGAAAACCAAAATCGTTGCCTAACCATAGAAACGTACTGCCGAGCGCTTCAACCTGAATGGGACGGTGTAAGAAGTAGCTGAGTTGACTGACAACAGCTCCCTGGAAGTCGAGTAGCGCAAAGAAGCCTGTTATACCCAGCACAAGGCCAAAGAACCAGAGCGCCGCAGGGCACCCACAAGGGATGCCCCTACAATGGTACGAACGCTCATCACAGGCTGCTTCGTACCATTGTAGGGGCATCCCTTGTGGGTGCCCTGCGGACCCCTTATTTGACCGGTCTTGTCCCTTGTGGGTGCCCTGCGCGGTACCCTGCGCGGTACCCTGCGCGGTGCCCTGCGGAGTGAGCTTTTTCGTTTGCTGTTCCGCAATGAAGAGTGCTGGGAGTAGTAATGCGGGATAGAGTTTTAAGAGCGTCCCAAAGGCTAGAGCAATATACGCTATGTTCCAGTGTTTGCGTTCAGCCGCGATGATGCAGATCAGCGTGAGCGCTGCTGGTAGCAAATCAAAGCGCTGCTGTGCCGTTGGAATCGCGCCGAGGAAAAGGTAGAGTGCGAAGACGGGTGCTGAATTGCGTGGTCCATAGCGTCGCAGTAGCCAGTAGATCAAAGCCGCTACCAGCGCCATCCAGAGGGCGAAGGCGAATTGATAGTATGGTAATGGCGCGAACAGCGCTAGTGAGAATAGCACCAGCGTTAACGGTGGATATTCTAGGGGTAAGAGATGGAACGCTGGCTGAGACGTTGTGAGCGACAGAAAGGAGCATTGTCCCGCAGGCAACAAGGCCAGCGCGCTACTTCCCAGCCAGAATGTGAGCGCGTAGCACTGATAGCGAGCTGGATCAGTGATGGGAAGAAAAACCTGCCAGGATAAGCCACCGAAAATACAGATCGTCACCACAATGATCGGCAGATAGGCGAGCAGGCCACTATGAGCCTGAAATACATCGAAAATATAAAAGAGCGAAATTTTACCTTTACTAACGCTCTTTGCTTGTGCTTGTTCTTGCCACAAAAGCTGTTCTTTCCCCATTTGACATGGTTCTTTGGTAGTGCTACAATCCCGATATGATGGCAGGGAATAGCCTCTCCTATATCTATGAGCACAACCGTATATACAACGATTTTCCATAGGAGCTATCCCTTGGTCGTTGTTCCCTGCTGCTCGTTTCTATAAGGCTGACTATTTGTGCATCTTACAAGACGAGTGGTGTGTGAGACAAGTCACGTGTTTATCATAACCTGCTTGTTGGGTGATTATGAAAGTCTGTCTAGTGCAAAAACAAAAGAGGTGATAGGGATTGGGGGTCCAGGGGGCGAAGCCTCTTGGCGGAGTTTGGGGTGTCCCCAAATTTTCCCATACCCAAAGGTTTTTGGGATGCTGCACTACGGAAGGATAGATATAAACAATGGACAGTAGAAATCGTACACAGACAAAGACTTTGAAGGTTGGCGACGTTGCACCGGATTTCGTGCTAAAGACGGCAGAGAAACAAGACTGGCGTCTCAGTGATTTTCGGGGTAAGAAGAACGTTGTCCTGGCATTCATTCCTTTTGCCTTCAGCGGCGTCTGTTCGACACAATTGCCCTCGTATGAGGCTGAGCTGAACCGTTTTCACGATTTTAGTACAGAAGTAGTCTCTATTAGCATGGATAACACCCATGCGCTAGCTGCTTGGGCGAAGTCCATGCACACGACGTTTCCGTTGCTTGCCGATTTCTATCCACAGGGGAAAGTAGTCGATCTCTACGGTGTACGTCATGCGAACGGTATGGCGGAACGTGCGCTATTTGTGATAGATAAAGAGGGTATTATTCGCTACATCGAGGTAGTACACGCCGTGGGTGAGATTCCTAATAATGAGGATTTGTTTGAGGCATTGCGCAAGCTGTAGCGTTTGCTTGCTCGTTGCATAGAAATCCAAAGCTCATGTTGGTGAAACGTGAGCTTTTTGTGCTAAAGAGGATTATAAGCTATGCCGGAAGAGACAAGATTGACGCTGGCCGGGCGTCACGCTGTAGTGACAGGGGCCGGGCGTGGTATTGGTCGTAGCATTGCGCTGGCGCTTGCTGAAGCTGGTGCCGATGTGGCGGTGACTGCACGTACCGCATCAGATTTAGAGCAACTGGTGGCTGAGATTCAGGCGAGAGGACGCCGCAGCTTTGCCGTGCCATGTGATGTCACCGATGCAGACCAGGTACAGCGCATGGCAACAACCTTTATTGATGCTTTAGAGCATGTTGACATCCTGGTAAACAATGCGGGCAATGCTGCCAGCCATAAGCTACTCAATCATCCTGATGAGCTGTGGCAGCGCATGCTTGCGATCAATCTGACCAGCGTCTATTATGTGACCAAAGCCTTCGTGCCAACCTTCATCGCACAGAAGAGCGGGCGTATTATCAATATTGCATCCATCGCGTCCCGTATTGGAGATCGCTATATCGCGGCGTATGTTGCCGCCAAACATGGTGTGCTTGGTCTGACCCGTGCGCTGGCGGCTGAAATGATGCCCTACAATGTAACGGTGAACGCGATCTGTCCTGGCTACGTCGATACGCCGCTGACAGCCGATAATGTAAGCAATATTGCCACGCGGACTGGCATGACAGAAGTGCAGGCTCGTGAGGCTCTGGAAAGGATGAGTCCACAGCGACGTTTGATCGAGCCAGAGGAAGTGGCGGCGTTGGCGGTCTATGTGGCCCAGGATATCAGTAAGGGGATTACCGGCCAGGCTATTAATGTGGATGGTGGTGGGGTTATGTCTTAGAGGCGGTTGGTGGCAATGGGATCTGAAAGTAGAGAGCGCTACACTGGCATATCCTTAGGGATTGGTATGTGAGTTAGGGGAGGAAAGAATTGGAAGGCTAGCTTCTTCGTAAATTAACAAGCCAGACGCTTGTAGCTAGTCGCTATTGGTAAGTATAGAGTCTTACTGGTTGTGTTTGTATCGCTTGGCTGAGCGGTCTCAGGCCTAGCTCTCGCAACGTGATGCCGTACCAGAGGGGCCATTTTCCTTCGCTTGATCGATAGCCAAGCTGTGTTAAGGTAACGCGAAATTGACCAAGCAGGGCCGGGTGGTTGGCATTACCTGTGGCGAGCTTCCAGAACTCACGAAATTTCTGGAACAGTCTGTCGTCCTGAATGGACAAGCCCGGTCCTGTTTCGCAATACAGCTCGATAAACTGATCAACGATCTGCTCGAAAGGCTGTTGTGCACCTACATTCATGCATATCACCTCTTTTTATGCATAGTTTTTGTTAAAGTTACTTCTTCTAAAGGGTCTCGCTACCTCTGACATTTTAACATATGTTTAAAGTATGGATCAAAGCGCCGTTACTGAGTGTCTAGTCTGGGTCATCTTCTTTATGGAGCAAAGGTGGTGTGGGCTTTAGACCTCGCTTGCAGTCTCGTCTGCTAGCAGGGTGTGCTTATCAAGCTGCCTGCCGTTGTTATGCTCGGTGGGCATGTAGAGGCGTACGTGTTGCAGCGGGCTAGGAAAGTCAACGTTTTTCTCAAGCAGTCTATTTCTGAGCACGGTGAGGATTCTGTCTTGCAAATGGAGGACGTGGTGGTGTCGGTGCTGTCTTGTCCACCAGTAGAGGCTGAGTGTGATACTTGAGTCGTCGAACGCAGTCACAAAGACCTGCACCGGTGGATCATGTAGTACTCCTTCAACGCTCTTTGCCGTACTGAGAATGAGGTCTTTTATTTGCCCGATATCCTCTTGAAAACTGATTTTTATGGGATATTCGAGACGGCGTTTGTGGAAGGCGGTATTGACAGTGACAGAGTGTGTCAGTAGATCGGCATTGGGAATAACGATACGTCGGCCATCATAGGTGTGGATAGCGGTAGAGCGCGTCTGAATGTCTTCAACGGTACCCTCAAACTCTTTGACGATGATCTCATCGCCAATTTTAAAGGGAGAGGTCAATAATAAGAGGATACCCGCCAGAAAGTTCTGGAAGATGTCGTGGAAGGCAAAGCCAATAGCCACGCTACCGATACCCAGGAGCTGAATCAGGTCGCCAGGTTTAAAAGATGGGAAGATGACGGTTAGTGAGACGAGCAAGCCAGTCACAACAACGGCGCTTTGTGTCAATCGGCCCAGGATTAGACCAAGGTTGCGCGCTTTTTGCCGTTTCTCGCTGAGATGAACGACGAGTTCTTTCATGCGTTTCGCGATGAGGTGAAAGAGCATGAAGATGCCCAGGGCGAGTACGATATTGGGGAGGGCGGCAATGAGACCATTGACCATGCCCATAAATGTATCCCAGGCGCGCGAAAACTGCATGTCTGACATCCCTGTTGTGATTTCTCTGTTACAATTTCTCTGTTATCGTTTTGAGCGATCTCGGCTATTATATCTTGTCAGATAGTTGACGGCAAGAGGCAAAAAAAGCGGGACTAGTGCTCAGCTACTAGTCCCTCTATCTATTGTTATGCAAGCAATAAGCTATGCTTTTTGTTACCGATTATAATATTGATTGCTAAAGGAGCAATAACTCTCGCTCTCGCCCCCCTTCGCGAACGATCAATGTCGCATCAGGGGATTGACAGAGCTTGGTTAATACTAGCCCAATCTTTATAAATCGTTTGAGCATATCCAAGACAGTAGTATCTGATGCATCTGCCATTGCTTGTACCTCGTCAAACAGGGCATATGGTAGCACTAAGTTATATCGCTTCATCTTGTCTTTGCTGTGCTCTCTGACAGACTTGGGAGACACATTCACAAGTCTTTCTTCAGTTATATCGCGTATGATGCTATCCTGCTCTCCCTTTCTGTGCTAGTGTTAACTAGCTTGTTTTGTTATATATGCACGAAAAAGAAGATGAGCAATGAGTCTGTGTGAAAAAGTTATCGCTCATCTTCTTTGACATGTAGAGGTTGAAATGTCTTACATCTTCCTCAATCGTATAATGCCCCAGCTACCTTCGCCGCGTGAGGCGATCTCATCTCACGATATATATCTTTAAGGATGGGCCTTGCGGGCCAATTGTTGTAGTCGTTTCTCCAGAGCATCCATGGTCTGTACTAACTCTTCATGAGAGAAGAAGCCCAGGTGCCCAATGCGGAAGATCTTTTCTTTCATCTGGTCCTGACCTCCGGCCAGTACAATATGATCCTGCTCACGCAGTGTCTTGAGTAATGACTTAACCTGGATACCTTCCGGTATCAAAAGAGCGGTCACGGTGTTAGAAGCATAGCGAGGGTCTGCCAAGAGCTTGAGCTTCATCTGTTGCGCACGCGAACGCACATATTCACCTGCCCTGGCATGCCGCTCAAAGATGGCTTCACGTCCTTCTTGCAGCATCAATTCCAGGGCAGCGTCAAGGGCATAGAAGAGTGAAACGGCTGGTGTCGCTGGTTGCTGCCATTTTTCCAGACTCTTGCGTGCGGAGGTCCAGTCGAAGTAAAAACGTGGGAGTTTTGCGTCCTTATGTGCTTCCCAAGCGCGCTCGCTGGCAGCAATCATGGTCATGCCAGGAGGAATCATCCAGCCCTTTTGTGAGCCAGTCACAACCACATCCAGGTCCCACTGGTCCATCTCTAGAGGGATACTGCTAAGAGAACTGACAGCATCTACGATTACTAGAGCTTCAGGACTGAGTCGTCGAACCACAGAGGCAAGTGCCTGGATATCATTTGTCACACCAGTCGATGTCTCATTGTGCGTCATCATGACAGCGCGATATGGCTCCTCAAGCTCTTTGAGCCGTGCTTCTACCATGGCAGGCTCGGCAGCTTGACCCCAGGGAAATTCAATCCTGGTGACGCGTAGACCATACGTCTCTGCAATTTTCGCTATACGGGCACCGAAGTTGCCGATGATCAGTGCGACGACATGATCACCGGGGGAAAAGACGTTGACAACCGCACTTTCCAGCCCGCCGGTACCAGACGCAGGATAGGTGAGAACGGGAGAGGCTGTCTGGAAAAAGTATTGCAAGCGTAAAGTAACACGTTTCACAATGGCAGCGAATTCGGGTCCGCGATGATTGAGCATCGGTCCTCGTTGCGCTTCTGCTACAGTTGGCGGGACAGGGCTAGGACCGGGAACTCTCAAGTTCTGTTGTGGAAGAAGAGTGCGTGCTTCAGTCAACGGAAGAGGGATTGCCTTGTGTGTCTGAATAGTCATATGTTCGTTTTCTCCATCTTTCATCTTTTATCCTTATCACTAAATTATAGCAAATAAGAGTTATTACTTTCTATAATATAAAAATGAATGTTTTGCATTACGCGCATCTCGCATACAAGGGGGAAATGGACTCAGATCAGCAGATCCTGTTCTCTCTTTCTGTTCCAACAATGAACTTTTTTGTACGAGAAAGGAAAGACAAACGACAATGACACAAGTACACAACGTAACCCCAGAGGTGATGGAGAGTGTGGGAACGCCGAAGATTCTCATTACTGATCGCATTGCGCCAGAAGGCGTTCAATTCTTACGTGAGCAGTTGCCGGAGGCTTGTATAGATGAGCGGCTTGGTCTTAAACCGGACGAGTTGAAAGCTATTATCGGGAATTACATGGCTCTGTTGGTACGTAGCGAGACGCGTGTCACCAGTGATATTCTGGCATCTGCAACACAACTCAAGGTTGTAGGACGCGCTGGTGTTGGCGTGGACAATATCGATACGGAAGCGGCAAAGCGGCACGGCATTCTGGTTGTCAATTCACCCACGGGCAATAGTATTGCAGCGGCTGAGCATAGTATTGCCATGTTGCTGGCCTTGGCACGTCATATCCCAACAGCTACAGCCAGTCTGCGGGCCGGAAAATGGGAAAAAAGCCGCTTTGTGGGTGTTGAGGTCGGCAACAAAGTCTTAGGTATTATCGGTCTAGGCAAAGTCGGCATGGCCGTGGCACAACGCGCACAGGGTCTGGAGATGCGGGTCCTGGCCTACAGCCCCTCTGCTTCTCATGATCTGGCTCGCAAGGCCGGGATCACGATGATGAGTTTGGAAGAAGTTATCCAACAAGCCGATTTCATTACAATCCATACTGCTCTGACCAGCCGCACGCGGGATCTACTAGGAGAGCGTGAATTGCGTATGATGAAGCCGGGAGCACGGCTTATCAACTGCGCCCGTGGCGGCATAATCGAGGAAGAGGCACTCCTCAAAGTACTGAATGAAGGTCACTTGGCCGGTGTAGCACTTGACGTATTTAGCCAGGAACCCATTCGGGACAACGAAACGCTGAAACAGATCATTGCACACCCTGCCGTGATTACCACACCTCATCTGGGGGCATCCACGGCAGAAGCACAGGTAAGAGTCGCAACCGACGTGGCAGAACAGATCGTCTCAGTGTTACGTGGAGACCTCTCAAGATCACTTCAATAAGCCTGCTCGCCGCCCAGGGCAAGCACAAGGGATGGCCCAATATGCATCAACCTAACGCTTGACAGCAGGATTGCAAAGGGCAGCAAGCCCTTTGACAGGGTTTGGGGTGTCCCCAAAAACCACTTTTCTTCGCCGCCTGTGGCGGCGAGAGGAGTGAAAGGGAGAGCTTGGGGACACCCCAAACCCCGAAAGGCGGGGCGAAGCCCCCTGGACCCCCGGCTTAGGTTGATGCGTATTGGGCCATCCCTTGTGCTTGCCCTGGTGTGAACAGTATCGGGCCAGTATATAGCTTGCTCAGTAGCCTCACAAGAGGTACAATAAGAAGTCTCAACACGCGCAAGGAGACTTTAACAGTAACTAACTGTATCATAGAGGAGCTTGGCAACGACACCTCGTGTCGCATGGAAGAATGAGAGAAAGCACAGGGTACCGGCTATGGTAGATGTTCGACCTCTGCGTGGTCTGAAGTATGCACGTGAAGCTGTAGGAGATCTGGCTCGTGTGGTATCACCTCCCCATGATGTGATCTCCCCTGAAGAACAAGTGTATTACCATGCATTGAGTCCGTATAATATCCTGCAAGTCGAATGGGGGAGAGCATTTCCCAACGACAATCATCTTGATAATCGTTATACACGTTCAGGTTATCTATTAAGACAATGGCGTAGTGATGGTATTCTGGTGAAAGATGCAACGTTTCGTTACTACCTTTATCAACAGAGCTTCTATCTAGAGGGACGAGCCTATACACGTACGGGCTTGATAGCGCGAGTCCGTTTGGAGCCTTTGCACTCATCAGCAGTACTGCCTCATGAACGAACTCTGAGCCAACCTTTGGATGATCGTCTCAATCTCCTGCGTGCAACAGCTACCAATCTCAGCCCAATTATGTGCCTCTATGATGATCCTAAAGGGCAGATCAGAGAGCTACTGGCTGCTGTCCAGATTTCTCAGGCGGAGATACACATCAGAGACGCGACGGGAGGAAGGCATGTCCTTTCTCCCATCACACAGCAGAAACACATCCAGTTCATTCATGACTTTTTCCGCACGAAGCAGCTCTACATTGCTGATGGACATCATCGTTATCAAACGGCGCTGAGCTACCGCGAAGAATTTCGTGCTCAAAGGTGTCTGTCAGTGAATCATCCCGCCAACTTTGTGCTCATGGCATTGATCGCTATGGATGATCCAGGATTAGTAGTTCTGCCCACTCATCGTTTGTGCTCTGGCTTGAGTCAGGCAATCCTGCAAGCACTTTCAAGGAAGAACATGTCGCGCTCTTTTCGGGTACAGAAGTTACCAGCAGGACAGGGCAGTAGAACAATCCTCAAGAGGTTAGCTGCTTCTAGTAAACAGTGTCCTTCAATCGTTGTGGGTACTGCTGAGGATCTTTGGCTGCTGCGCTTGAACGAAAACGGGAGGGCGTCTATGCAAAAGAGTGGTCATTCAGCGGCGTGGAATGAGCTGGAGGTGGCTATAGCGCAAAGACTTGTGCTAGAGGACCTGCTGGGTCTCAGTGCCACAGATATGACGCATGGGCTTACTCTCTCATATACACATAATGCTCATGATGCTCTGCAAGCAGTCAAAATGGGGAAGGCTCAAGTGGGGATTCTGCTCAATGCCACGCCGGTTAAGCAGATGCGCGAGGTCGTACAGGCAGGGGATATCATGCCAGCGAAGTCTACCTACTTTTATCCGAAGTTGTTAAAGGGATTGGTGATGCATGCTCTTGTCTGATGCCCGCGTGGGCTACACGAGCGTTGTTTCACATATGCACTACGAAGCAGATGAGTAATGAGCTTTTCACACAGACTCATCTCTCATCTGCTTTGCTATGTGGAGGGTGCAATGTCTTACATCTTCCCTAATACAACCTCAATCGTATAATGCTCCAGCTTCTTCGCGGAGTGAGGCGAGATCGTCTCACGATACGTCTCATCAAACGACGGATAGTCGCGTTGGCTGATCGAGACCAGCAGATTGTCCGCGAGTACTTCGTGCCGAATCTCGTGCATGTAGCCCGTGAGAATATTCGCTAGCTCAACGTCGGTATACAAGGCCAGCCCGATATGGTCCTCAATATTCAAACCTGCCTTTTTGCGCATATCTTGCACAAAGTGTGTCAGGTCGCGCACAAGGCCCTCTTCGCGCAATTCTGGCGTGATTGTGGTCTCTAGCGCCACGATGTAGCCGCGTTCTTCGGCGGTGACGTAGCCGGGGCGCGCTGTGGCGATGACTTCGATCTCCTCAGAGGTGAGCGTGATCTCCTGCTCGCCAACCACGATGGGTAAGGTGCCCGTTTCACTTAGTTGGCGGGCGGCACCCTGCACTTCTTGCGCGTTAAGTGTTCTGAATAGCGCCAGGATCTTTTGCACCGCTGGACCGTATTTGGGGCCAAGGATCTTGACTTGCGGCTTCAGCGTGTATGCTAACATATCGCTGTCACTACTCATCAATTCCAGGCCGTGAATATTCAGTTCTTCAAGCACCTGATCGCTCAAGCGTATTAGGGCCTCTTCTTCGGCGAGTGTGGGCACGCGTACATGGAGTGCGTTGAGCGGCTGGCGTACTCTGATCTGGGCTTTTTCGCGGGCAGCACGACCAAGACCGACGACACGCATGACAAGATGGGTTTCGTTGGTCAGTTGTTCGTCAATCAGGTCTTCGTCTACTTGAGGCCAAGCGCACAGGTGTACACTGAGTGGCGCTTGCGGCTGGATGCTGCGCACCAGATTCTGATACAGTTCTTCAGTCATAAATGGCATGAAGGGAGCCAGCAAGGTGACTAACGTCGTCAAGCACTCGTAGAGTGTCAGGTAAGCTCCGATCTTGTCGTTATCGAGTTGTGACTTCCAGATGCGTTCACGACTGCGCCGCAGGTACCAGTTGGAGAGATCTTCCAAGAATTCCAGGATTGCAGCCGTGGGCTTCACAGTATCATAATGTTCCAGCTCTTCTGTCACCGTGCGGATCGTCTGCTGTAATTCGGAGATGATCCAGCGGTCTAGTTTTAAAGCCGTCGATATTGGCGTAGGTGATGAAGAACCAGTAGACATTCCAGATCTTGTCCAGTGTCCTACGTACCAGCATCCATTTCTCGCTCAGGCGCACGGGCAGTCCTGTCTGCTGTGCCTTCTGCATATCCTCTGGTGAAGGGATACGCGGGAAGTTCAGGTTTTGCTCCGGTACATGGTTTGCGTAGAGCCAACGCATAGTGTCAGAGCCGACACGTTCGGCGGCATCATCGAAGACAACCAAGTTTCCCTTGGATTTGTGCATCGGTGTGCCATCTTCGCCGAAGAGTAAGGCATAGCCGAAGAGCGTCTTGAATGGCGTCTTGTTCTCCAGCACCGTACTCATGACCAGCATGGAGTAGAACCAGTTTCTAAACTGGCCAGGGAATGATTCCGTGACAAAATCTGCCGGGAACCACTGTTGCCAATACTCGCGATTGGTAAGATAGTGCAGGGTCGAGTAAGGGACGATACCAGCATCCAGCCAGGGATTGCCCACGTCTTTGATACGCGAGACCTCTGCGCCACATGCAGAGCACTTGATCTTGACGGCGTCAATCCAAGGTCGATGTGGTGTATGGCCATCAAACTCCTGCCAGCCCGCCACAGCTCGCTCTTGCAGCTCTTCTTTGTTGCCAATGACCTCGAAGTTGCCGCATTGCGTGCAATCAAAGATCGGTAATGCCAGGCCCCAATAGCGCTTTTTAGAGATCATCCAGTCGTCCATGTTGCGTAACCAGTCCATCTCGCGGTCAAAGCCGAAGGCAGGAATCCAGGTGATTTCTTTGACGATCTCCATGATGTCATAGCGTAGCTTATCCATCGAGATGAACCATTCATCGACCAGACGGAAGATGAGTTCGGTTTTGCAGCGCCAACAGGTTGGGTAGCGGTGGCGATAGTTCTGCGGACGGTAGAGCAATTCCTTTTGTGCCAGATTTTCGGCCACTTGCTGACCAACATCAGCCGCGCTCTGGCCCGTGAGCCAGTCGTAGCCATGCACGTAGACACCGGACTCATCGACCGGGGCAATGACCGCTAACTGAAATTCTTTACCCAGACCGAAGTCTTCACGTCCGCAACCAGGTGCAATATGGACAATGCCAGTCCCCTCCGTTGCACTGACCTCTTTCCAGGGAATAACTTTATGGACTACTCCCTGAGCCGCTGGTAGCTCATCGAATGGACCGCGATAAGTCCAGCCGACCAACTCGCTGCCTTTAAGCGTTTGCCTGACGTGATACTCGCCTTTGTCGCGCCCCTTCAGCGCTTTGAGGACGGGGAGTAACTGTTCTGCGAGATAATAGTAAGCCCCATCCTGCTCCACGCGCACATAGTTAAGTTCCGGGTGTACCGCAGCTGCAACGTTCGCAGCAAGCGTCCAGGGGGTTGTGGTCCATACCAGCAGGTATTCATTAGGGCGGCCATCCAGCGGTAAGCGTACATAGAGACTGAGGTGGGAAGTCTCTTTATAGCCTTCAGACTCCATCTCCATATTGGAGAGACCGGTTGCGCAACGTGGACACCAGGGCATCACATCGCGTCCCTTATAGATCAGGCCGCGCTGCTGGCACTTTTTCAGGAATGACCAGATGGTATAGTTATTCTCGTCCGAGAGCGTGTAATAATCGTTACCCCAGTCCATCCAGTAGCCCAGGCGAATAGATTGCTCCGTCTGGCGTTTGGCATAGGTAAAGACACGTTCTTTACAGCGTTGCACGAATGCTGCAATGCCATACTGCTCAATATCGCGCTTCGTCTTTAAGCCAAGTTCCTGTTCCACATTGACTTCAACCCACAGTCCCTGGCAGTCGAAACCATTCTGATAGCGCTGCTTGAAGCCCTGCATGGTTTTGTAGCGCTGGTAGAGATCCTTATACATGCGACCCCAGGCGTGGTGGACGCCCATGGGGTTATTGGCAGTAATAGGGCCATCTAAAAATCCGTATTGCTTATCGCTGTGCTCATTGCGCTTCAGGTATAACTGACGTACATTATTGTCATCCCACCATTGCTGGATGGCTCGCTCTTGTACCGGATAATCGACGCGATCGGCGGCGATAACCGGCTTGAACACACTTGCTTTCACAGACACAGCATCCTCCTCTGCGCCCAAGGCTTATAGAATATGCCTTGCCGTAATGTTTAAGAATGAAATTATTGACGATAGAAAAGAGATCTACTCATCTTCGAGCATGATCTCCAAACGTTTGTTAATCCTGCCCTTATTTTCCGTTTTGATAATCCTTATCGCACCAACTTCTTTGGTGTGATTGACATGAGTCCCGCCATCGGCCTGAAGATCAAGGCCGACGATCTCGACGATGCGCACTTCTTCTATATCAGGAGGGAGCAGATTGATTTTCGTGCGTACCAAATCGGGTATGCGAAACGCCTTTTCACGCGGCAACGTATAGACATGAATAGGATAATCGGCTGCAATGGCCTCGTTTACTTTCTGCTCGATGTAAACGAGGCGGTCGCGGTCTAGATTCTCCATCGCAAAGTCCATACGTGCGCGATCCGGGTACATTTGGCCACCTGTCACCTGGACGCCAAATTCTTTCCACATAATGCCACAGAGAATATGTAGTGCCGTATGAGTACGCATCATCTGATAACGGAAATCCCAATCAATCGTACCAACAACCTCGGTGCCGACGGCAGGGGGAATGCAATCAAGCGTGTGCCAGACGATATCATTGCGCTTACTGATGGCAATGACGCTAGCTTGGTTTTGTCCATTGTGCCACGTAATTACGCCACGGTCTGCCATTTGACCGCCACCCCCTGGATAAAAAACGGTTGCGTCAAGGGCTACCTCGTCGCCTTCGACAGCGACGATCTTTGCGGTGCACTCATAGGTGAAGCTATTTGTATGGTAGAGTAGCTTCGTCTGCATTGCCTATGCGTCCTTCCTCTTCAATAAGTGTGTATATCATAAAAAACCTCTCGTCTCTGCGTTGGACGAGAGGGACTTCCGTGGTACCCACCTTGATGAGCCTTGCTGATCACAAGTCTACTGTGATGTGACCCCTCGTTTAGTTACTATACAATTGAAGAAACGTTGCTCTATTCTCATTTGACCGTTTCTTCGGGAGGTCCGAACCGCGTTTAGATTTGAGTGTGGTAAGGCTATGATACCATAGGAAATGATAGACAGTCAATCACTCCTTCTCGTCCTCCAGGGCTTTGGCGTTTACCCGTTTTGTCTGTTTTGCCGCCTTCGGCGGCAGAGGAAAAAAGAGGTTGCGGGGACACCCCGCACCCCGTCAGGAGGGCTAGTCGCCCTCCTGCACCACCGCTTTTCCGTCATTTGGGGTAAACGCACAAGCCTTGCTCGTCCTCTTGTTTCCGTTGTGTCTGATACGATGAGGATGCTGCGCATCAGGTGAGTCATCGCGTGGTCGCTTTCGCCAAAGAGCACGGCGCGACAATCTTGGTCTTTGAGCATCTTGCCAACTTCAAGCAAGCGGGGAAACGAAAAGCGCTCGTCCTGGTTACGTGGTAAAATATTCAGGTATAGCAAATACAAGGCGTGGAATGAAGGGATTGTTACCAGTCGCGTGAATCCTCGTAATACCAGTCGTGACTGTGCCAGATGTGGCGCAAAAGTTGCACGCTACAATGCTGATCAACCAGCAGAAGGATACACTCCTGGTGCACCGCTTGCTTATTGCCCGAACTGCCAGATGCGCGACAATGCTGACAGGAATGCGAGCCTCAACATAGGCAAACGCCTGCTTGCTCGTTATCAACAGACATCCCTCAAGGAAAAGCCTCAACAAGCTCCGTTGCGACGTGCGCGGAGGTCTGTGAAAACAGAAGGTGTTACTCTGTCCCAGGACGCCAAACGGGTGAGAGGGCCATCTACCCACAGCGCAAGGCAAGGATCGAGTAATGCGGTGGGCACCCCGCAAGAAGTAGGTTCTAGGGTGGTAGAACCTATTCCCGGTATTTCTCAATAATTACGATTGTTCAATGAATAGCGGCTACGTCGCACATACTCGAACTTTCGCGTACTTAGGAGTGCCAGAAGCCCCGCCCGATCACGGGCTGGGAGTGTGTCATAGAATGAGAATAGCTTGCTGCGTAGGACCCTGAACGAAGCGGAGCGATAGTAGGTTGACTGGTAAAAAAGGATATATATGTACGACCTGAAAACATTTTATGGACCAAATGTAGGTTATGTGCTGGATTTGTATGAACGATATAAGCAGAGTCCTGAGTTGGTGGACGAGGCGACGCGCGCTATCTTTGCTACATGGTCTCCTGAGCAAGAAGCAGCATTCGCGGGCAGCACGACTACAGCAGCGGTGCAAGCACAGGATGTGACGCATATCGTTGCGGCGTCTGCATTAGCACATGCGATTCGTGAGCGTGGGCACCTTGGGGCACAGCTGGACCCTCTGGGGGGCAAGCCTCTGGGAGATCCAGCCTTATTAGCCGAAACTCATGGTCTTCATGACGAAGATTTAGCGCACTTGCCTCCTGCTGTGATTGGCGGGCATGCAGCTGAAGGGGTAAATAATGCATTTGAAGCGGTTGAGGCTTTGCGTGCAATGTATTCTGGTACAATTAGCTATGAGTTTGATCAGGTGAAAAGTCCCGATGAGCGCAACTGGTTGCGTGATGCGGTAGGCTGTCATTTGTATCAGCATTCTCCGAGTACTGAAAATGCGCGCAAGTTGCTCAAGAGGCTGACGCAAGTGGAAGTGTTTGAACGTTATCTCCATCAGACGTTTCCTGGGCAGAAACGCTTTTCGATTGAGGGAACCGATGCGCTGGTACCTATGCTGGATGAAATCATCACGGCTGCGATTGATTCGGAGACTAAGGAAGTGATCATTGGCATGGCGCACCGTGGCCGATTGAATGTTATGGCGCATGTACTTGAAAAACCGTATGCCACTATCCTGGCTGAATTTGCGCATGCCAAGCACGAAGAAGGTGTGCCGCTTACAGATAGTTTTGGTTATGGATGGACGGGCGATGTGAAGTATCACCTTGGTGCGCAATATCTGCTAGGTGAGGGGAATGAGGTCGAATTGAAGATTATTCTTGCCCCTAATCCCAGCCACCTGGAGTTTATCGATCCAGTGATTGAAGGGATGGCACGTGCCGCGCAGGAGATTCGTACAGTGCTTGGTCTGCCTTTACAGGGTGTTGATCGTACCTTGCCCATACTGATACATGGTGATGCAGCATTTCCTGGTGAGGGAGTAGTGGCCGAGACATTGAATCTATGGCATTTGCCGGGGTATTGGGTTGGTGGCACGATTCATATCATCGTCAATAATCAGCTTGGTTTTACCACCGAGCCGAGTGATAGCCGTTCAACGCTCTTCACCAGCGATCTGGCAAAGGCATTTGGGCTTCCTATTATTCATGTGAATGCTGATGATCCTTATGCCTGTTTAACGGCGGTACGCTTGGCGCATGCGTATCGCGATGAATTCGATAAAGATGTACTGGTGGAACTGATTGGCTATCGACGGTGGGGACATAATGAAGGGGATGAGCCAGCGTTTACGCAACCTCAGCTGTATGAGACTATTCGCCAGCATCCGACGGTGCGCGAGTTGTTAGCGCAACGCCTTGAGCGAGAAGGCGTGGTGACATACGAAGATGTCGAGGCCATGGTGCAGGAAGCCTTTGCCGTCTTGGGGCAGGCCAAGCGCGAGGCGGATCATGGATCACATCATGATGACCTGGAAGTCTCTGGTGGGCAGAACGGGTATAGTCTAGTGGCGGAAGTTGTCCCTCCTGTCACGGCAGAGCAGCTTCTTGCCTTTAACGAAGAATTGCTTACGTGGCCCAAACACTTTGCGCCAAATCCTAAGTTAGCTCGTACTTTGCAACGACGCGCCAATACACTGGGTCCAGAGGGTGGGATTGATTGGGGGCAGGCGGAAGCTCTGGCCTTTGCCTCCATTCTAGCGGGCGGCACACCGATTCGTCTGACCGGTCAGGACTGTGAACGTGGGACGTTTAGCCATCGTCATGCTGTTTTGCACAGTCAGGCTGATGGTGTCAGCTATGTGCCGCTGCAACACCTTGCACAAGCGCGAGCATCGTTTGCTATTTACAACAGTCCATTGAGCGAGACTGGCGCGCTAGGTTTTGAATATGGCTATAGTGTCCATGCGCCCGACTGCTTGGTGCTGTGGGAAGCGCAATTTGGCGATTTTGCCAATGTTGCTCAGGTGATTATTGATCAATTTATCGCGTCTGGACGCGCCAAATGGCGTCAGGAAACATCGCTCGTCTTATTGCTACCTCATGGCTACGAGGGTCAGGGACCGGAACACTCAAGTGCTCGTTTAGAACGGTATCTGCAATTAGCAGCGGAAGATAATTGGCGTATTGCTAATTGTTCGACTGCCGCACAGTATTTTCATCTATTACGCTGCCAAGCGTTCTATCTCAAACACTATGCGCGTCCACTGATCATTATGACGCCCAAGAGTCTCTTACGCCATCCCCTCTCGACATCGAGACTGCAAGATCTCGTTGAAGGAACCTTTCAACCCGTCATGGATGATCCAAGGAGCAAGCAGCACGCGGAGCGCATTCGGCGTGTTATACTCTGTACTGGGAAAATTGCTGTAGATCTGTTTGCCCATGAGAGCCGTACACAGGTTGATGATACGGCTATTGTGCGTGTCGAATTGCTGTATCCTTTTCCAGTTGATGCGCTCAAGCGTGTATTGGCGCGTTATCCACAGGCTCGTGATATTACCTGGGTGCAAGAAGAGCCGCGTAACATGGGAGCTTGGAGTTATATAGCTCCACGTTTGTACGACGTTGCTAGTCGTCATCAGACCGTCAATGTTATCTCTCGTCCAGAACATGCTAGCCCGGCGGCGGGTTTCTGGGATCTATATGCAGCAGAGCAAGAGCAAATTCTAGCGGAGGCATGCGGCTTACCGCTGAGACAGCCCGGAGGAAAACATGTCCGTTGAGATCCGTATACCGACATTAGGTGAATCGATAGTTGATGCGACTATCGCATCCTGGTTGAAAAAAGAAGGCGAACCTGTGCATCAGGGGGAGACCCTTGTGGAGTTAGAGACCGATAAGGTCAACGTGGAAGTGAGTGCAGAGCAAGATGGCATCTTACAAAAAGTGCTCAAACACGAAGGGGATATTGTTGCCGTTGGCGAGGTGATCGGTATGATTGGCGTGGGGGTGCAAGCGAGTAATGGAGCTACTGTAGTTGCACCTAAAGCGTCTGAAACTCCTGTCGTAGAGTCTCAGCGTGCGCCCTCGCCCTTAGCGCGTCGCATTGCAGCAGAGCATAATGTTGATATTTCACAGGTGAGAGGGACTCATCCACATGGTCGTGTGACAAAGGACGACGTAATAAGTTATCTGTCGCAAGCTAGCCAGCAGGTTGCCGCGCCAACTCAGGCGACAGCAGCACAAACTTCAGCACCCGTAGCCAAACCTGCCATACAGGCAGCACCCGTAGCTGCTGCACGGCCAACCGTCGTAGCATCTGAGCGGCCTGAAGAACGGGTACGCATGTCGCGTCGTCGCCAGACTATAGCGCAACGTCTTGTCGAAGCACAGCATACAGCGGCCATGCTTACCACCTTTAACGAAATCGACATGACAGCCGTCATAGATGTACGCAGTCGGCGTAAGGAGACCTTCAAAGAGCGGCATAACGTCTCGCTAGGCTTTATGTCCTTCTTTACAAAAGCCGTCATGGGGGCACTCAAAGCCTACCCGCGCTTGAATGCTGAGATTCAGGGCAATGAGATGATCATTAAACGCTACTATGACATCGGCATTGCAGTGGGCGCTGAGGAAGGTCTGGTCGTGCCCGTTGTGCGCGATGCAGACCGCAAAAGCTTTGCCGAGATCGAGCGTGAAATTGCAGATCTGGCCAAGAGAGCAAGGGAGAATGCCTTAACGTTGACCGAATTGCAGGGAGGTACGTTTACTATTACAAATGGAGGAATATTTGGCTCATTACTTTCAACCCCAATCTTGAATGGGCCGCAGGTAGGGATACTGGGCATGCATAAAATCGAGCAGCGCCCGCTCGCTCTGAACGGCCAGGTGGTGATTCGGCCAATGATGTATGTCGCATTATCTTACGATCACCGTATCGTTGATGGCAGCGAGGCCGTACGTTTCCTGGTGAAGGTAAAAGAACTGATCGAGGACCCAGAAGCGCTATTGCTTGAGGGATAGGCCAAGCGTATTTTTGATGTTACTCGACAGCATCCGTTTGTGACTGTATAATCAAGTAGGAAAAATGCAGCACTGTTCGTCGTAGATGCAGTCTGTTTCTGTCTACTGAGCAAAGACACTAATAACCATCTTCCCTTAGAAGGTGATGTGAATTTGGCACGATGCAAACGGCAGAACAAAGGGAGTCATTTGGGGTATGCACCAGGATAAAGATGAATTAGATGGGCTAATAGGCAAGTCGTTGGGCCAGTTCCGTGTCGCGGAGAGGATTGGAGCTGGTGGCATGGCAGCAGTGTTTAGGGCGTATCAGCCAACACTGGATCGCTACGTGGCGGTCAAAGTCTTACCTGCCTTTCATGCCCAGGACCCGATTTTCGTGAAGCGTTTCGTGCAAGAGGCTCGTTCTGTTGCCAGACTAGCCCACCCAAATATCGTGCAGATTCATGACTTCGGTGAGCAGGAGAATGTCACATATATTGTGATGGAATATGTGGATGGGGGGACGCTAAAAGATCGTTTGAAAAAGCCCTTGACTGTTTCAGAGGCGTCATATTTCATCATGCAAGCCGCAGAGGGGCTAGATTGCGCGCACCGCAATGGGATCGTACACCGCGATGTCAAGCCAGCGAATATGCTCGTACGTAAAGATGGACATCTCCTGCTCTCCGATTTTGGTATTGCCAAGATTCTTGAGGCCTCGACAAACCTTACACGAGCTGGTACAGGTATTGGTACACCACAATATATGTCACCTGAGCAAGGAACGGGTCAGGCTGTAGATCGCCGTAGTGATATTTACTCGCTTGGTATTGTCTTTTTCCATTGCTTGACGGGTCGTGTGCCTTTTACCGCCGATAATCCGCTGACGATCACGATCAAGCATTTACATGATCCATTACCTGCCGATAGACTGATTGCAGAAAATGTCCCGGCCACTATTGTACAGGTGATATTACAAATGACGGCTAAGCAACCACATGAGCGTTATCAGTCGGCAGAGACTCTGATAGATGCCCTCACCAGGGCCTTGTTGGAAGCCAAAATTCCTTTGCCACGTGCGAGCTGGTCGATACAACCTATGCCTATGCAGTCAGTGTCGCAACCCTTACCTCCTATGCAGGCTATACCAGCTCCGGTGGTGCCATTAGCCTCGTCGCAGATCGCCCCTGCTAGCATTACATTGACGTGTTTTCGCTGCGGGGCACCTAATCCCAGTACTCGTCTCTATTGCACCACTTGTGGCGATGACCTGTCTAATAAGCGAGCGGCCTCAGACCGTTTTTTGGGGCAGAACGGGCGGCCTGTACTGGCTCTGTTATCGATCCGTAATGGTCCAATGGCTGGCCGTGCATATCGCTTCCATCAGGACGTAACGACTATTGGTCGTACCAATGGGAATGATCTGGTCATCTCTGGCCTCACGGTTTCACGTCGTCATGCTCGCCTCTGGTTCGATCAGGGACGCTGGTATCTGGAGGATCTACAAAGTGCGAATGGCACTATGGTGAATAATATGCGTATTACGCGGCCTGTAGCTTTAAATGATGGCGATATAGTGAATTTCGGCGATGAAGTGGTCGTGTTCAACGTCACGTACGGACCATGAAGCGCAATTCCTTGTTGCTCATTGTTTGGTGCGGCTATGCTGGGCCGCTATGACTCGTTCTGTATAATTTTCAGGAAGGATCATGGTTTTTATGAGTTCCATTAATCCTGTCATCCAGGTTGCGCAACAGATGTTATTAGGCGGTGCAGTCAAGCAGAACCATGCTCTAGAGCACGCCACCATTGTCTTGCTCTCCAGGAAGTATCCTGGCGTACGTTTTTCGGGTATCTCTTTTGCCGCAGGTTTCTTTGTTTTTGGCGAGGTGTCTACCGAGGCTATCCTTCCTGCTGCTGAAGAGGCACTCATGTTATTGCGTACAACTCAGCCGGAGTTAGCAGTTCATGAACGCTGTGGTACAAATCTGGCAGTAGCGGGGATGCTCACTGGTCTGTCTGCAATGGCGGTGGCTAAATTACGCCGTCCTTATAGTACCGTCAATAACGTCGTTTTGGCATCAACGGCGGCATTAGTACTCGCTCGTCCGTTAGGGTTGACGGTGCAGCGTTTCGTAACGACGCAAACGCCGAATGAATCTATGAGCATTGAGAAGGTGACACCCATGACGGTATTTGGTGCTCCTGCACATTTTGTGCATACGGATAATCCAGATGCAGCAGGCTTGTTTTCCTAGTGTAAAGTCACTTGACATGTGAGACATCGTTCGATTAGAACTACCTGCGGTAGAAGGTGTGGGATGTGCATCAGGTTTGCTCTAGCCTTGCGATCTGTGTGAGGATACTGTAACAGAAGGGGAGGTTGATTATGTCCACAGCACGTGAACAATTTTTGGTAGAAACTTCATGGTTAGCTGAACATCTCAATGATCCTGATATGCGCATTGTGGATATGCGTGGATATGTACGTTTGGTTGAGCATGAGGGATCTCAAAGTACAACAATTCAGGATGCATTGTATATCGGTGCTCGCGCTGAGTACGAACAGGGCCATATTCCTGGTGCCGTCTACATTGACTGGAGCAGCGATATTGTTGATCACAACGACCCCGTTGAGGCGCAAGTAGCTCCGCCCGTGGCTTTTGCAAGGGCGATGGAGCAAGTTGGTATTGGTGATCAACATCTGGTGGTCGCTTATGATGCCCATCCGACCGCGCAGTTTGCCACACGCCTGTGGTGGGCACTCAACTATTACGGGCATCAGAAAGTCGTGGTACTCAATGGTGGCCTGGCTAAGTGGCAGCGCGAAGGGCGTCCTCTTGCGCAAACCGTACCAATCTATCCGCCAACGAGATTTACGCCAGTAGTTCAGCCGGAGCTACGTGCCACAGCGGCGGACGTATTGGCCTTACTTGATCAATCGGGGGTTGCGCTTATTGATGCACGTGATGAGGGACAGTATACAGGAAGGATTGCACGTGGTGAAGGGAGACGTGGGCATATTCCAGGTGCTCGGAGCATTCCTCGTGAACAAGTTATTGATATGGCAACAGGTACATTCCGTAGCAATAAAGAACTACAATCACTATTTAATGGTGAAGGATTAGTACCGGAAGAACGTATTGTGGCCTATTGTAATGGCGGAGTTGCGGCAACAACTCTTCTCTTTACCCTCGCCATGCTAGGATATCGTCATCTGACGAACTATGATGGTTCTTGGAATGAGTGGGGAAGCCGTGCTGATTTGCCTACAGAAGTTTGAAATACATGGGGTCAGGGACCCCATGTGTGAAAGCACAGGGGCCTCCACAGGTCGAAATCGGTGAAGCGAAAGGGACCAGATGCGACGCGATCTGGTCCCTTTCAATTGAGAAAGGAGATTTTATGGATTTTTCTGGTACACAAACGATTGCAGCGCCTATTGAGCAAGTATGGGACTATCTGCTGGATGTGAATAAAGTGGCGGCATGTGCGCCGGGTTTTCAGAGCCTTGAGGAGTTAGGACCGGAGCATTGGAAGGCAATGATTGCCGTTGGTATAGGGCCAGTCAAAGCAAAATTCACTATTGATCTGACGCGTCCAGAGTTGCAACAACCGCAGCTCATGGTGGTGAAGGGACGTGGTAAAGCGCCTGGTAGTGCGGTGGAGCTAGAGGGACGAATAAATCTCACAGCCATTGACGTGACGCAGACGCAGATGGATTGGAGCGCGCACGTCGTGGTGAGCGGGACGATAGCCAGTGTGGGGGCACGCCTCTTAAGTGGTGCCGTCGAAAAACTCACTGCACAATTTTTTGCCTGCCTCAAGAAGAATTTGCAACCAGCTTAGACCAAGAGCATAGCTAGTGCAGAACCCCAAAACCCTTTGGGGAATGGGAGAATTTGGGGACACCCCAAACCCCGAAAGGCGGGCGAAGCCCCCTGGACCCCCGCTTAGCGCGCATGCCTGTGGGCATCCTTTATGGGTGCCCTGCGCGCTTTCACGAGATAGCTTTGTCTAAATTTTTGAAGAATGAATTGAGAGAGCTTTCTACAATAGTCTTACCAATGGGATTGTTGGCCATGGAGATAGGACCCTCAAGCTCGGCATTGGCACTGTAGGTGAGCAATGCGCTACCCGCTTCATCCTGCAAGTTGATCTGGCTGACCGAGTTAATCGAACCCCCGGTACCTTTGCGCTGCACCTGAAGTTCGAGATGGCTGGGTTCTTGGCGGTTGGCAATATTGATCACTACCATATAGGGGCCTTTTAGCCCTGGGAGTTGTGTAGTAATGCTCGCTCTCAAGCGATTTGCATCAACGTATTCAACTGAACTGCAACCAGGGATGCAGGACTTGAGAACGTCAGGATTGAGAATGGCACGAAAAACTTGTGCGCTGGATGCTTTGAATTTATGCTTACCGCTAAGCTTCATTGAAGAAAAGCCCTTCCTTATATGCTAAACGTATGGTGATTAATCGTCTATTCTAATGAGCAAAAATGAAAACGTCCTTCTGCTCGATGAAATCTGTGTCTCATTGTAGCGGTTCCCTGTGGAACTTGCAAGTGGGAAGAATTCTGATGATCCTACCCGCACCCCCAAATTTGCTATTTCGTTTAGTATCTGACGAATTATATGTTATACTATGTTTATGTATTCCAACATGTATCGTATATCTAATAAAAAGTCGTGTTTTAGGGGCAACAATGGCTTCACATGAAGAGCAGAATAAACAAGGTGAAATGATGCAGCAGAGGTGGATTTCTCGTTTTGCACGAGAACGGCAGGACCTTTCTGCCTCAATTGAGGAAACATTGGGAGATTATGCTGCTCAGGGGCGGCAATGGCAGGGTGACGGGGAAGGGTTGGAGGAGCAGAGCGATCAAGATGGTACTGGCGGTGGCTCATCCCAGAAGCCTATTATTCCCCCTCAGCTGACTCTGCAATCTAAGGCGCTAACCGTAATACAGACTGAGAGTAATGCTGATACTGCCAGCCATGCTCGTCTGGTTAAGCCATCTCCTGTTGCAAGGAAAGATGGCGAGCAGCCAGCGGCACAGGCGACGCAGAATGTCAATGCACTGATGCGTCTGGCTCAGCGTGTTACTTCATCATTCGCTGCTTTGGGCAATGTGCTCCGTCTTGAACCATCGTCGGTGGCGTCTGCTCACCCTCAGACCGATGAGCTGTATGGCACTGAAGCTGAAGAGCAAGCACCTGTTAGCCAACAGACTGCGCTTGCTGTCACCGAAGATCAAGACCTGGTAGTATCTGACCTGCCGCCAGCCACGCCGTTGGCAGAAGTGCCTGACCGTTCTTCTGCCGGAGAGCCAGCAGAGCGAGCTAGTGGATCAACTCAGCCCATGGCGTCCCTGCCGAAGGTGCAACGCTTAGTCGGTCGCACCACACTGGTACGTATGGAAGCTGTCTCATCTACGCCACCGCTTACAACCGAGCACGAGGCGCACAAGCTGCTGCAAGAGGATGTCAGCGGTATGACTTCAGCACAGTTACTGGCTCTGGATGTCCTGCGTGACTGTCAGGGGATAACCAGTGCACATTTGCCAGTACTTGAGCGCAGGCGTGAGCAGAAAGAGGCCACCAGTGCACATTTGCCAGCAGTGAATACACTGACAGGTAATGTAGCTGTAGCTCGCAGTACACTTTCAGGTTCGGGTATCTTTGAGAGTGGACAAAAAGAGGTCTCTGTCCCGAATGCCCATGTTACAGCGTCCACTGTCGTGTTTGTGATGCTCACCAATGATCCAGGGCCTGTGGTAGTGCAGTATGTATCCCTACAGCCGCAGATCGGGTTTACTGTGCATCTGACGGCACCGACGGCTATGAAGGTAGCATTTAACTATAAGGTTATGACAGGTGAACTCGTATGAGTTCACCTGGCTTTGCTTTCTACTAGAGGAAGTGTAAAGATAAAGCGACTGCCTTCACCCGGAATCCCACTACTCTGCACATGAATAGTCCCTCCATGCAAATGCAGAAACTCTGCAACAACATAGAGTCCTAACCCAATCCCTCGTGTCTGGCTACCCTCAACATTAGCGGCGCGGTAAAAACGCTCAAAGAGTCGCGCTTGCGCGTCCTGGGGAATACCAATACCGGCATCCTGAACTTGCACTTCAGCCACCATTTTTGCTTCGTCATTAGAGCGTTGCATCAGTGAGACCGTGATCGGACCTCCCAGTGGGCTGTACTTTATCGCATTCTGGATGAGATTGGCAAAGATTTGTAGCAGACGCGCTTTATCGCCTAGCACAAGATAGGGGCGCTCGCTAGGCTCCACAACGTATTCAATCTGGTGGGTAAGCGAGGTGGTGGCATGTTCAGCGACGACTTGTTTGGCAATCTCCTCCAGATTAATCTCTTCCTGTTGTAATGCGATCTGGCCACGGTTGAGGAGCGTAACTTCCAGAAATGTATTAACAATATTGGTGAGTTGGCGAGCTTGTTGTTCGATGCTAGGAATGCCTTCGTCAAGCTTTTCGCGTAATTTAGGTTCCACAGCGGCAGCTTTACGTAGCGCACGAGCAATCATCTGGCTATGCGCGAGGATGATGGTGAGCGGCGTGCGAAACTCGTGGGCCGTAATAGCAAGAAATTCGTCTTTGAGGGAGTTGGATTGGCGCATAATGGCTTCATTGGTGTGTGCAATCTCTGCTTCTTCCTGCCAGCGTGCTTGCTCAATAGCCAGACCAGCGAATTGCGTAATGCCTTCAACGACGGCGATATCCCAGATATTAAAAATGGAGCTGGTGAGGAAACGAGTCGCTCCTGGCTCAGGATGGCGCTCGCGTTTCAGTTTGGAAGAGCGATCAAAGAGCATAACACCTTGTAGCTGATTATTATGCGCAATAGGTGCGGCAAGAATCATGGTATCTTGAAATGGATTAGGCTGTTCTGAGAATTGTTCTCCGCTGATGAGCGTAGCATGACCACTAAACAACTGTGTGCGGAAATCTGCATATTGGTCTTCAGTAGGGGCCAGCCAGCGTTGTTGTTCGGCGAGCCATTGTTCCTCTGCCTCTGGCTTAAAGCCAAGAGAGAGCAATGGCTGAAAGGCTTGTTTTTCTGGCTGATAGAGTAATACAATGCCTCGGTCGCAATTAAGGGTAGTCAGCGTCATGGCCAGCACGCGGTGCAGAATATCTTTGATGTCAGTAATACCGGATACGATCTCTACGGCGTGCAGCATAGTGTCTAGAGCACGGCGAATACGCCTCTCTACACGTACTTGTTCCGTCACATCACGAAATGCTCCCACAATACCAATCTGGCAGCCTGTGCTATCCAGTAGAGGGGCGACATTGACCTCGACCATACGCTCAGAGTTATCGGCACGCATGGTAATAAAGCGTTCTCCATGTATCTGCTCACCTTGCAGGGCACGCGAGAGAGGAAAATTTTCGGGAGAGATGCTCTGGCCTTGGAGGGTATAAAAGGGACAATGTTGCAAAATATAGGAAAGCGATATAGTAGTGTCAGACGGTAAACTCAAAAAACGTCGAGCGGTATTATTGCCAACGATCATTTCACCATGCATATCAATAACCATAATGCCTTCAGTCATCGCATTAAATACTGCATCGAGCGTATTAGCGCGTTCTGTGGCCAGTGTTGCCGCCTGGTGTACTTCAGTCAAGATCTGGGATTTTTCAATGGCCAGAGCGCACTGAGTGGCGATATCCAACGAGAATGCGTATTGTCCGGGGGTAGGTTCAGGTTTTGCCTTTGAGTAGCTGACGAAGGCAAAACCAACACAATGAGTGTGATTGAAGAGTGCAGTTCTCGTAAGGACATTGCTGTCATTGTATGAACTGACAAGCAATGGCACAATAAGCACATTCTCCATACCCAGTTGTTGGAACCAGCGTTGCTCTGTGCCCTGGATGAGTTCTTGGGGCACGAAGGCTGGCATCCCTTCGGTGGCTGCTATATAACAGTGAGAGAGTTCTTCTAAGGGAGGAGCCAGGTATCCTGGTAGAGGTGATGAGGGGTTCTTTTGCCTGCTGATGTTGGCGAGGGAGAGCCTACCGGACTCGATGAGTACAATGGCAACACTTTTGGCTTCCAATCCATGTAGCAGGTGTTGCGTTGCGGTATCGAGCACCAGAGCAAGATCTTTACCCGAATTCACGGCCATCGCAACGCGGTAAATGGATTGAGCGCGGTCGATCAGACGCTCTGCTCGTTGGCGTTCCGTCTGAGCTTGTTGGTAGAGGCGAGCGTTATGAATAGCGATCGCTGCTTGTTGACCGATAGCGCGGGCTAGTTGCTGATGATCAGGGGAGAAGAGAGTATACTGTCTTGGATTGTCCAGAGACATCAGTCCCACAGGGCGATCTTCGCGAATTAAGGCAATCAATAAAACTGAATGTACAAGAAACTTTCTCGCAATGGTACGCATATGTTTGCTGGTGGCTAGTTGAAGATCCTCAAGTGCGAGCATCCCACCTTCTTGTAGAAGGCGGTGGATGACGGGGTCGTTGAAAGGAAGGGAGCTACGTCTCCAAATATGTTGTGCTATCTGTGCACTTTTTCTACCGGCTCGCTGATCAGTAAGATGATAGGCAGAGAGAAGAAACATAGCTTGTTGATCATCTAGCAACCAGACTGCACACCGTTCAACATCACACACTTCAGTAGTACGTCGGACAAGTACCTGTAAGATATGTGTTGTATCAAGTGAGGAAGCCAGCAATGCTGACAACTCGCGTAGAAGCTCGCTTTCGCGTAGCGCATTTAATAGACGTATATGCTCTTCATTACTTAACGATAAAGGGCTTTCACCAGGCATCCTCGTGACCTTTCAATGGACGATATGACCACCAGGGCGTATGGATTACTCTGTAATTATATTAGCTAGCGCTGTCCTGACGACAGTACGGGGGACCTTCTATTTAATTGACTGAAAGTGTAACAGATCCATGTGGTGTACGTCAAGAAGCGTATGCGGTGAATGCGGTTAAAACTGTGATAGAAATGTGGAGGAAGAACTCAGCCATAAAAAAGAAAGCGAAGTTGCTCTTTATGCGTATCTTGTTGAGATGGGTGCTTGTTGGTACTGCCACGAAATGCCTGGAGCGGGAGCAGGGGAGGAAATTTTTAGGCCAGAAAATCTGTTGTATCCATAAAGGGACTTCAGACGTATAACTAATGAATAGGTAATAGCAACATCATAGATGCGTCCTTCCCGTAGTGCGGTTGTCTTTATTCCAAGGGAGCTGTGTTATGTCAGAATATTCTTACACCACTGAAGATTGGGAGCTTCAGCGTCTCTTAGCAATTGGTTTTACAGAAGTTGAAGCCCACCGGCTCATTCATATGAAAAAACACGTAAACGAACAGATCGAATATCGTGAAATGATACAGGAAAGCCGCCGTCTCAACTTTATTCGTTGGCTGATTGAACATGACCGCATCAGTAGGTGAACTCCCACGGGGTTAAAGACCGCGTGGCTTGACTTCCATATGCAGTGTATTCTAAAGATCATGCAAATACTTGTGATCTTGCCCAATAGACAAGAGACAGAAGGCATATTTGACCTTCTGTCTCTTGCTTTTTATGTGGCGCAAAGTTGAGTAAGACATAAGCCGAATTCTGTGCTCACGCCACCTCTCGTTGACGCGAGTGGCAATCATCTATCTAGGACGTTGGTTGCCCAACGTCTCCTGCGATCAACCCGAAGGTTGACAGGCGAGCAACCTGCTAACACACACGCATTGCGCATGTGCTAACCCTTCTGCTTGATCTTGCTCCAGATGGGGTTTGCCCAGCCAAGCAGTCACCTGCTTGCTGGTAAGCTCTTACCTTACCATTTCACCCTTACCCGGCTACCGAGGGTAACGCGGGCGGTATGTTTCTGTTGCACTTTTCCTTAAGGTCGCCCCCACTGGCCGTTAGCCAGCATCCCGCTCTATGGAGTTCGGACTTTCCTCGGATTTGGCAACCCGCGATTGCCCGTCTTACTCACATCTGCTATCAAAGAGTAGCACATCTCACGTGAGACGTCTAGGGCAACCACAAAGGATTGCCCCTAATGGTACAGATCGACTTTTGATCCGCGTTCGTACCATTGTAGGGGCAATCCCTTGTGGTTGCCCTGCGGACGGCTTATGTGAACGGTATCGTGCCTTGTGGTTGCCCTGGCCTCTATAAGAGTGTCCAATAATCGGCGGCTTCCTCGGCGTTCTGATCTGCTTCCGTTGATGCAGTCAAAATAATTTCCTCCGCATGGTCAGCTCCGACGAGGCCGTTAGCTGCACTTGCCCCGTTGTCACCAGAAGCACCATTAGCAACTGTGCCTCCTCTTTTCACGCCATTGTAAGCAGAGGGACCAGCCAGGGAGGTTGTTGTCGGCAATGAGACGCCTTGAGACTTCATTTCGTAATACTCGGTTAGACGCAAGGCGATCAACCTACCAGGCTGATCAATCATATGATATTTCAACGCATCTTGCCGCAAAGCCTCCGTAGTAAAAGATTCTTTAAGCAGACCTACTTTGAAATACAAATACTTGTCTGATTCTTGTGACATACGTTCTTCTCTCTTTAGTAAGTTATGCCTTGACACCGCTTGTCTGGACTTTGCGGATCAGCAGACGGCCAGCGAGCGTACAGTAACCAAGTCCATTGGCGTGAACAGGGTCATCAGGGCGAGAAAGATGAGGAATACGCTGTTTCAACATAGAATGGAAATAGTATACACCTCCACCAATGTTGAGTACTGGCTTGAAACTGGCTGCTACCGCATCGCGGTCACTTTGCCGCCAAGCGGTGGCAACGAAAGAAGCAATTTCGCTTCCGACCTGCCTCACAGCTTCACGCGCCAGACGATCTAGCTCAATCATACTGACTGTTTTCCCATAGACAGCAATATCAGGATAGCCACGATCCCCATTTGACGCATAAGCATACATTACTTCACGTGCTTCTAGCAATGATAATGGACGATTGTACTTATTTTCAAAAGTATCCATCAGGATCTGGGTGGCTGAGTCTACACCCAATGGCTTGCCTTTGCAGTATTCGGTAACGGGTACCTGTCCGCGCGCAACATACAGATCGGTTGTACGACCACCAATGTCGATGACTGCGCTCTCAGTCATCTTGCTCACCGTTTGATCACCATAGGCAATGAGCGCGCCAGCGCCCTCCATTACGACTGTTGCAACCTCGATAGTCGCCCTACGCCAGGTTTCGCCGTTGTCTAGTGTAAAGACATGTGTGCCATCTAAAGCTGCTTTGATGTTGGCACGTAATGCTACGTTCTTCATGTAGGTTTCGGTAGGTAAGCCGGTGACAACATAGAGGCCAAATTCAAGATCGGGTATCATTGTTCCTGCAATGGTGAGTAGACCACGCAAACTGTATCTGCTGGCGTAGCGCTGAATATCGCCACGCCCATGATAGACTTCCACTGCCTGCTGTAATGCCAGATCACCAACGGCATAAGCCATCTCTTCACCAAAAGATTGAATAACATGCATACTTGATTGATCTACTCTGATGCCTAAATTCTGCATTGCACTTATATCAGCTTTGGCAAATGCTGTCGGAATGCTGTGTGAGACGCTTCTTCCATTAACGACTGTCACACCTCCCATTTCTGCATTCCCAAAATCATGCCCGTAAGGGTACCATTTCATAGAGACACGTTCCTTTCTGTATACCCTCCAATAAACAAGGTATATACCTCCATTCTTATCATAACGAATGAGCTTCTCGCTTGTATCTGCTTTATTCAATAAACGGTACTGAATGTGAGATAGTGGCAAGCGGGAGAAAAAATAGACCAATCGTCAACGTAGTCTCTTCAGCTAGCAAAAATGGCCTATAAGAGTGGGCGCAGGGGTAACAGGACGAACTCAGCAAACTTCTTGAGCACTAAGCGACTTTCCCATTCGGCCAGTGTCAACTCATGAGCATTGGTGGCATCGTTGAGGAAGATCTCTTCCATCTGTTGTGCTACTGTTTTGTCGTATACTTCGGCATTGACTTCAAAGTTACCGACTAGGCTTAGACGGTCTATATTGGTCGTGCCAACTGTCGTCCAGATGCCATCTATGGTTGCGGTTTTCGCATGGATCATCGCGTTTTGGTAGAGAAATAAGCGGACGCCTTTCTTGAGACAACGGCTATAGAAGCCACGCGCTAACCAGTCAGCGATAACATGATTGGAGGTAGCTGGTAACAAAATACGCACATCTACACCACGTTCAGCTGCGTCGAGCAATGCTCTGAGGACAATCCTGTCAGGAATGAAGTATGCCTGCGTCATATAAATGTGCTTTTGAGCACGCTCGATCGCTTCTAAGTAAACGGCGCGAATAGGGAAGATGACCATCTGTGGATCGTTACGATAGATATTGATACGAGAATCCCAGGCTCTAAGACCACCATCACGTAGCTTCGGTTGCTGACGTGCCGAATAGAGATTCCACATATCAACGAACACAAGCTCCAGTTCGATAGCAGCAGAACCACTGAGACGCATATGCGTATCACGCCATTGTGTGGCGTACGCTTCACCAACATTGTAGCCACCGACAAACGCTGTGTAGCTATCTACTACTAGCATCTTACGGTGATCACGAGCATAAGTGCGCAGTTGGAGTGGGCGTAGTGGCCAGGAGATGATGGGATATTTCCACACGTGCAGGGAAGAGGGAAATTGCTTGAAGTCGTGAGGCACAACTAGATTAGCGAAGCTATCGAAGATGATATAGACTTCAACTCCGCGTTGCGCTGCTGAGATGAGTGCTTGTTTAAACTTCTGACCAACCTCATCATCTTTCCAGATAAACGTCTCAAAGAAAATGCGGTGCTTGGCGTGGCGGATTTCGTCTAGCATCGCTGCATACAGATCCTGTCCATAGGTGTACAACTGCACCTGTGAGGTGCCTATCTGTACAGGCTCACGAGGATGCGAATGGAGGAAATGTCCCTGTGCATGAAAGCGTTTTCGCCAGCTATCAGAGAGAACAATGGTACCAATAACGAACAGTTGCAGGGCGAAAAAGGCTAGCATACACCGTATAAGCCACCGCCGCAATGGTAGGCGTCTGAACATAGGTATCTACCTCTCTCATGGCTGTCTCTTGTTCTCAAGACAGCTATCCATTGTTGCCAAGTTTATTATATAACTTCGCTGTATTTAATACGCTTGCCAAGCTGGTTAAAGTCTCGATGAATCTTGGGAAATGGAGTTCGCCCCACGCCAGGGTGGCTTGGCCCCATGGGCGCGAACTTTAGCAGAGGGAAGCCCTCTGTGCTGCCTTTCGCTGCTGCCTTCGGCGGCAAAAGTGATGATGTGAGGTATTTGGGGATACCCCAAAACCCCGCCAGGATGGCTGCCGCCCCTTGGACCCCCGCTTAAGTACGCACTAGGGCTAGTCTCGTGTCAGGTTTGTACAAAGCGTCCACATAATAGTAATATGTTATAGTCTCACAAACCGTTACGGTAATCTGTATTTATGTTATGCTTGATTCCCTGAGACATATACAGCACCATCAAGCGCAAGATGCGTACTGATGAGATAGCATGATGCATGACAACAACAGAACATGGAGGAGAACTACTATGCCTGCACAAATAACGAAGCCGATTCGCTCACTAGGTGTGCTCACTGGCGGTGGCGATGTGCCAGGATTAAATGCCGCTATTAAAGCATTAGTCTATCGGGCCGAGACGATGGGCATTCGTGTGCTTGGTTTGCGTTTAGGCTGGGAGGGCATCACCTTTCTGGATAGGAACCGCACATATGAAGAGCTGGTTTTTGATGCCGATAATCCCAGCACTTGGCCGGGCGGCTATTTGATGCCCTTAAATCGTTTGAATACACTGACTATTGATCGTATGGGTGGTACAATTTTACAGTCAACGCGTACCAATCCTGCACGTACGAAGGTAAGTGGTTTACCGGCGCACCTGCAATCATATGCTGAAGGGCATGATCCTGACGATCGTGTTGACCTGACTGCTGAAGTCCTGGCTAACCTCAATTTCCTGGGTCTGGACGGACTCGTGGTAATTGGTGGTGATGATACCCTAAGCTATGGTGCCAAGTTGGTCGCGGAAGGTGTACCCGTCTGGGGTATTCCCA
>VBJK01000293.1 GCA_005879655.1 Chloroflexota bacterium
AGCATTATCTAGAAGTAGAGATACAGACATGAGATATATGGTGACTGCATGGGAGAACTTTGTTTGTCATAAACCATCTCTGGATCAGGCATTCTGGTGTCACGTAGTGCTGCAAGATGGTCCACAAACAGGCGGCCAACTGAAAGGGAGCTTTCGTCTGTTAGATGAGAACGGCACGGTGATAGCACAGATTGGCAGCGGCGTCATGAAGGGGCTGAACAAGGAGCGTGAGGAGACTCTCAGGAACTATTTGGAAGCGTCTGAAAAGGCAAAAGAGAGAAAAAATGACTCACAAATCATACGTGCATTAAGGGGTTTAAATCAAGATCAGTGGAAAGAGTATCTGTATGATTATTTGCAACGGGTATTTGCTGCTATTCTGAGCGTAGAAGTAAACGATTTACTGATAGATGACGCCTTGCTGGATATGGGTATGGATTCAATAGTGGGTATGGAGGCTAAAATAAGGCTCGAAGAAGAGCTAGCTATCCTCTTACCAATAGAACTCTTGATTGCCGGGCCGAGCATCCGTGAACTAACAGAGTCGATCCTTCCGCTTCTTGCACTCAAACCATCTCAAAAGGAGCTTGATATCACGGATACACCTCTACCAGCCTATAAGATGGACATTCATTCATGGATTATACACCGCACGTCCAATCCACAGGGGAAAGTCAAACTCTTTTGCTTCCCATACGGAGGGACTCGCGGTGCTGTCTTGTATCGCGGGTGGCAAGCCATGCTGCCCGATTATATCGAAGTCTGCCCCATTCAGCTTCCCGGAAAAGGAAACCGCTTGAAAGAAAAGGGCTTTACTGATATAGAGATAGCTACAGAGGTATTGAAAGAGATCATACTCCCAGAGCTGGATCGTCCGTATGCCTTTTACGGTCATAGTATCGGTGCATTGCAGGCCTATCGGCTGGCGTATAAGCTTTGGAGCGAGATAGACAATAAGCCGGGGCATCTCTTCGTTGGAGCGTATTCAGCGCCAACGATTCTGCCTAACCCGGTGGTGTCATCAGCCAGAGAAAAGTTTAAAGAGAGAGGATATCATGAGATTCCTGATCTAGAGAGTCTTCCCTCAATCATGCCAGAAGCAAAAGAGGAGATATTTGCGGTGCTGCATTCAATAGTGAGCGAAAGCCAGGAATTGCAAGCATTCTGGCACGAGAGCCAGGAATTACAACAATATTTCTTACGATCAGGACTAACGGAATTGCAAATGGTCAGAGATTACAATAGGGTAGAAACATTGCACTTTGATGTACCTATAACGGCAATTCATGGCAAAAAGGATGATAAAGTCACAGCGTCTGAAATGCAGGCCTGGCTGGAATTAACACAGGGTCCATTCACGTTTCATGCCTTACCTGGGGGGCACCTGTTCCTTCATGAAGACCAGGACCAGAAACAGCTTCTGAAAATCATCTCGCGTGATTTGGAAAAATACACATCGATGATAGAGTTCTAATTAAAGTCGCCACCAAGCCTATGGCTTGTAGCCATGCACTTGCATGCAAGGTCCGGGGCAACACAAGGCATTAGCACAGACTCAATCCCAGGCCGTACTGAACCTAACCCAAGTTATCGATCGACTCTGTGAACTCGACGACCGAAACGACCTTTCATGTTCTGCGTCCCATCCTGAGTGGTGCCTTCGACTTGTGCACGTTGTCCTGCATCGATGTTCCTGTGACACGACCAGCAGACGACAAGCGTTTTCCGCTTGCGGGCTGAAACGCTGCGCCTCTTGCTGACGAAGTTCCCGTCGGCACTGGTCACGCCCCTGCTGACCGTCTCAGACGCCTTTCCTGCTCTGCTAGAGGTAGTGCCGCGAGGCCCTCGGCTACACGCGGGCACATGCCGCAGAAAAGAGAGCACAAATGGGTGCAGCATAAATTTTTGCAAACAGACCAAGGGATGAGCTGGATATGGGAGAGACAGAGACCATTGATTGTTCCTCTGAGAGGAACATGAGAAGAACAATGTGCGACGGATCTGGACAAGGCAACGCCTTCTCATACCAATCCGCCCTCCGTGGTAGAATATAGGGTTGAGAAGGTCATGATGAGCGGAAAAGGAGGCAACAGTGAGAATAACACACGCAGCACCACATCTATCGGTAGAAGAAGTGAGTCATCGGATGAAAAATGATCCGCGGGGATGCGCTAGACAGAGATGGTTAATTATATACAATGCATTAGCTGATCCACGAGAGGCTAGCAGTATAACCAAACATACAGGAGCTTCGGTTCGTACAGTACATAAAACCGTTTCTATGTATAACAAGTTTGGTGTAGCAGCAGTAGAGACACCAGGGAGAGGAGGAAGGCGTTGGGCATACTTAACAGTAGAGAAAGAACGGTATTTTTTACAGCCCTTTTTTGAGCGTGCAGCAAATGGAGAAATAGCTACAACAGCTCAAATCCAACAAGCATTTGAGAAAAAAGTAGGACAGAAAGTAGACGATAGTACCATCTACCGCCTGCTTGATAGGCATGAGTGGCGAAAGAAAGTACCGCATCCTTTTCATCCTCAGGCTGATAAAAAGGAACAGGAGCTTGTTCTCGCAAAATTTTCCAAAGATGGTAGACTTGACGTTTAGACTAAATAAGAAAGGACATAATGGTAACAGCTTGTACTGATGGATGGTCGTGCGGTAGAATGAGGAAAAATGGCCCTTGCCCCTTGTGGAGAAAGACCATTGTGGAGTAAAGTAAAAAAAACGGGTATCCGCAAAAGTGCGTGGGTTGAACCTGAATTTTCACACGACATGAATTGAAGAGTTTACGTGGGATGGTGTGAAAATACCTCTCCGAGAGTCCAGACGAACACCATCCTCAATCTTGAATACATGCATAAATTCATCTTGAGAAATGTTGACTTTCATCTTGAAAGTATGGTAGTATTCAAGTACCGGAGATGGACCTTGCTGGCACCTCGTCTTTGTTGTGGGTGTGGCGAAACGTTCCAACCGCAACGGCGTAACCAGACCTATCACAGTCAAGCGTGTAAGCAAACAGCCTACTACCAACGCACAAAACGTAATAAAAATTTATTACGGAATGCGCTTGTTCTACCTGTTCTTTCGCTTTTTCCTGGTATTGGATTGTTGGACCGTGCTTTTGAAGAGTGTGGCTTTACAGTAGTGCGCGGGCCTGATTTGCTCTGGGGAGATGATATTCGAGACTTTCACCCGAAGCCTGGACACTTTGGCGGCATCATTGGTGGGCCGCCTTGCCAATCTTTTAGCAGACTTCGTTACCTTGTCGAATACAACGGCTATGAAACCGCTCCTAATCTCATTCCAGAGTTTGAGCGGTGTGTGAGTGAGGCCGTTCCTGCTTGGTTCATCATGGAAAATGTAGAAGATGCGCCTTTACCCATGGTGCTAGGTTATCAAGTCCACTCGCAATTGTTGAATAACCGAACGCATGGTGGAGGTGTTCAGCATCGCATACGGCGTATCTCCTTTGGGACACGAGATGGTAGGCAGCTCGTTGTCGAAGCGCAAGAGGAACCAGAGGAATGGGCACCAGCGGTTTGTGCATCTGGTGGTATCAAGCCTGGTGTGGATCGGTCCCGCACACCGAAAGCTAATGAGATGGGCTACAAGACGCGAGCTGCATTTGAGGAGATGCGAAGGCTTCAAGGCTTGCCAGATGATTTTGAGCTGCCAGAGTTTTCTGTCAAGGGTGCAGTCAAAGCTGTTGGCAACGGGGTTCCGCTTCCTTTAGGGCGGGCTATTGCAAAAGCAGTCTGGCAGGCAATGTCACCGTTGGAGGAAGAACTATGACCAAGCAATGGGGAGGCAGGCGGCCAGGATCAGGGCCACCACGTAAACGCCTAAACTTAGACAAGGATGCAGCTCGTGATCTGGCAACCTTGACAAAGCAATGGCGTCTCGCACGCGGGCATCCAGAGTTAACTGAGGAAGAGGTGGTGACAGAACTGATTCGCTCCGTGTTGCGTCAAGAAACGAGTCGCGCTTAATCCAAGGGGACCATAGAGAAATGCTGATCTAAGCTCTGATCAACCGTCAGAGCTTCCTCAGATGTTCCATCCCACGCTTTATCATAGCCAGGACGCATCTCTTTCCGCAATCCATTGGTGAGCAATACTTTCGCTCGAATCACCTCAAAGCTAAATCCTCGACCTTCCCTTGCTAGCAATTTCATCAGCCCGTTTAGACTTTCTGTATAGCCCGCTGTGTAACGGTAATCAAAATAGTTAAATATGGCGTCTCCATGGTACTCAATGGCTTGGGTGAATGGCAAGAAGTTTTCGTAGACATCTCGTGTGATGCGATCAAACCAAGTAAAGTAGCGCTGCAATGCAGCTTCTTTGCTTTGCGCATCATAGACCTCATAAAAGCTCTCCTTCAGCTCGTAGGCAATCTGCAAGCAGGGAAAGTTCAAAAGCCATGCCTCTACAATCAGCTTCTCATGCTCCTCTAGATCATGGGCACGACGCAAAAGTAAGTACTTATCGTGCATTAGCGTTCTTCTTTGTTTATCAGTTAAACTTTTTCTCACTTGTTTACGTGTATACTCCAAACAGCCTGAAAGTAGCTTAATAACGTGGAATTTATCTACTACAAGCGTTGCATGTGGTAACACCTCACGCACTGCGTCATGATACCCTGCCCACATGTCCGTGCAGACGACACGAATCTGTTTTCTTATTTCAACAGGCAAATTCTGCAAATAACTGATGACAGTTGCCTTGCGCCGATCTCGCAATAAGTCAACAATTTGGCGGTTGGCAACATCACTAATCACACATCTGTACTGATTGAGCAGGTACAGCTCGTCAATCCCCAGATAGAACGGTGATGTCACTGGAAAGCGAGGCTCAACCTTGGCTGTATACTCAGCAAACAGCAGACGGATCGTTCCTTCCACCAGTCCGGTATCCTTGGCAATGCTGGCAAAAGTTCGGTGCAATGCCTCGGTCTGGACGTAGTTAACCAGGCGCTCTGTCATGAAGTGGTATTCATGCATGTGAGGAAGCTTCTCAAAGAAGGTTCGATGACATCGTAAGCAGAGATAGCGCCTACGCTTGACGAGAATGCCAACGCGCTTCTTTCTCATGGGAATATCCAAGTAAAGCTGAGACTTGACCTCATGCCTATGGAGCTTCGTGTGTCCACAATGGGCACAGCAAGAAGGCGAAGTGATCAGCTCCGCCTGGATATGAAAGTCGTGTTCAGTCTCATCTATCGTAAAAATATGGTAGTCTACCAGTCCCAGAATATTCAAAAAGCACGCTCTCTGCCGAAAGTATTACCTCATAAATTCCTATTCAGCAGGAAAATTCCGGTAAACCAAGAGAGACGATTACCACGATTACTACGAGTATCTTGTGTCAATCCCACGCACTTTTACGGTTTTGGCCTACTCTGTCCCGTGTGAAAATTCTGCCCTAACCCACGCACTTTTGCGGATACCCGAAAATCCCTAAAGTAATCTTCGTTGCCACCCTTCGTATGATTGCATTCCTCACAGACTCGCACTGTAGGAAGATTCTCTGGGTAGGGTTTA
>VBJK01000226.1 GCA_005879655.1 Chloroflexota bacterium
CTTTTTTCGATCCCTAGAGAACCTTTGTACATCAGTTTAATAAATTGGTGAATTTGGTACTCTATCTTCTTCTTTGTCAGAGGCCATGTTTAACTCTGCTCACAACGGCAGTTTGCTGACTCTCTTCATTGGTTTCGTACCATTGAGGGGTTGACTTTATAGTAAATTTACTATATACTTTCTGTGAGGTACATTTTGGAAAGCTTTGAACTACCTCTTAGGGGAAAAAGGGAGCTTGTTTGGCTTGGAGACTCCGAAAAGAATCTAAAGGAGTTTCCTGAAGAAGTGCAAAGACAAGTGAAAGTTGGTTTAGAATTTGTACAGCGCGGCGAAATACCAAAAAATGCTAAACCATCTAGAAAAGCTGGTAGTGGTGTCTTTGGACTTATCGTGATATATGAGACGTATGAGTACCTTCTACAGGTCAAACTCGATGATAAAATCTATGTTTCGGGTGCATTTAGGCTAAGGAAGCTTGTTTGGCTTGGAAGCACCGAAAAGAATCGAGAGAAGTTTCCTGAAAAAGTGCAAGAGCAAATGAGTGAGAGTTTGCTCTTTATGCAGCGAGGTATCACGCCACCAAATGCAGAACTTTGTTTTAAGCACATAGGGAGTGGTATCTTTAAAATTCCTATAGACAATAACACAAATACGTACCGTGTAGTTGTAGCAGTTAAACTTGGTGAAAAAATATATGTTTTGCACGCATTTCAGAAGAAATCTCCGAGAGACAGAGAAACACGAAAAGAAGATATGGACTTGATCGAAAAACGATACCAGCGAGCACAAAGGATGTCTAAGAGTTAACAGCATTGGGTTGTCCCTTAAACGGGTGTACTTCTTGACGATAGCGGTGCTTAGTTAAGCTATGAACCTGCGAAACGCTAAGAGTGAAAGGGTGTTACTAATGGCAAGAAATAAACCTTCTTCAATGATTTCTCTTTGTCCTGTGTCCTTCAATCTCATCAAGAGTTAGCTTGTTTCCCTAGAGAATTGGTTTATGTTGTCTCGACAACTTCCACCTTGCAGAAAGTCTGATGTCGTACCTCAAAATGAGTTAGGGTCTTGGTAAGCCTGTAATTTTTCTACACAGGGAAAAACTGTGTATGATGTGATTAGAGGTGAAGCTTCCAGCGATGTTACTCTTTCTGGTAGTGGAGTCGATTCTGCAATGAAGATAAGTTGTTGGTGTGACATAAATCACAAGCTAGGGGAGCAAGCAATGCACTCAGAAGATGAAGAAATCGAATTTAAAGAAAGCTCAGGTAACGTTTTTGCTGATTTAGGATTAGAAAATGCTGAAGAACTTTTTATGCGTGCCAACCTTGGCATTTCTGTCTACCAGATCTTAAAAGAGAAAAAGCTCAAACAACGAGTGATTGCCCAACATTTGGGCATTTCCCAGTCTGACGTATCCCATTTGATGAATGGTCATTTTGACCGTTTCTCAACAGACAAGTTACTGGATTTTCTGAAGCTACTTGACCAAAAAGTGACTGTGCAGATTAGTGCTCGTCAAAAGGATGAAGCTGCTCAGCAAGTCATTCTGGCCTCTTATTCTGGCCTCTAAGAGTCTGTTATGAAATGACCAGAAATGCCGATTGACATCTATGGGCGGCTTCGGCTAGACAAGCCTTTTCGCAAAGGTACAGTTGGTGTTCTAGTCCGCATTGGCTGGATGCGTCAAGTAGGCAGATGGGGATTTGACAAATTAGCTCGTCTTTCTGGTCTTTTCATATGTTCTCTAATACTAACTTGTCTTTGTTCCTTCCTGTTAAGACCTGAAATAGGGTTTGAAACAAGCTTATCTCTATGAGGTTGATTTACACAGGACAGCTAGTCCTGTCCCGTTAGGGCTTGGTCAACTCACAATAAAGAACACCCACTCTATTAGTCTCAGTGGGTGTTTCTTTGTTATTAAGCCGGAATAAATGGTCTCACTTCACTTCACTTGTGCAGTCTCTCCTCCGCCAACCACAACGCATCATCCTTAGAATGTACCCGTCCCTCCGCCTGCGCCTCCGCAATAGACTCAAGCAGCTCGCCAATCAGCGGACCGGGCGCTAGATTCAGCTTACGCATCAACTCTTCGGGCTGTAGTAAACGCGGTGGAAGAATCTTTTCACGCTCACGGATATAGCACGCGAGTAGTAACCGCACAGTCGTCAGGTGCTTGGTCCAGGCATCCGTCAATGGTTGGGGACCGCGCATAGCGAGGTGATCGGCGAGCGAGACGAGTGCAACATAAATGCCTGCCGGACCGAGATCGACAAAATAACGCCTGATCGCACGCTGCGTGACAGTATCGTTGCTCAGTTGGCCGGGGCGCATATGATGGGCAACAACCTGCTGCACGAGACGGCGATCGTGCGTGCTTGTGCTCAGGCGTCTCATTATCTGCTGTGCCAAAGGTACGCCAGCTTGAGGATGGTGATAGAAGCGAATAGTCCCTTCTTCGTCTACGGTGTAAGTAGTAGTCTTGCCAATATCGTGTAGTAGGGCAGCCATCTTCATGGTGGGCGTGGTGAGAGCAGCAAACGAAAATATGCCCTGTTGCTCTGCTTCTCGCAAGAGCGCCTGAAGTGTAACGAGATTGTCTTCGTTCCCTGTATTGAGATGTGAGGCACGCAATTGCTCTGCTGATTGCTGTAAGAGCGTCGCTAAGTACTCAAGGGTACCAACCGACTCTAGTGAGTGTTCCAAAACATCCCAGTAATGTAGACTTGGTTGAGGCATATCGCGTGCTACGATAAACTCAGGTATGAGCGTAGTAAAGAGTCCATGCTGATTGAGAAAACGTAATCGTGCGGTGCCACCCTGGGGCTTCAAGATGGTATACAGCTCTTCGCGGATACGCTCGGTTGCTGAACAGGTGAGCAGGGGGGCATCACGCATGATCATCTGAGCTGTACGGTTTTCGATGGTGAGGTCATAGCACGCCATGAAACGGACTGCACGCAGCATGCGTAGGGGATCGTGCTTGAAGACGTAATTATTAACGGCTCTGATCTGGCACGCTGCGATGTCGGCTGCACCATGTGATGGATCGATGAGTTGTAACGTCTCGTTGCTGGTAAGGTGAGCAATAAGGTTAGAGAGCGGTATGGCAATCGCGTTGATCGTAAAATCCCGTTCGTGTAAGTCAGCCTCGATAGTCTTACCATGCTGGGGTGCAATGTCGAGCAGGATATGCTGCTCGCCATCTTTGATGGTGATGCGGCTGGCTTTATCATGTAGGTAGGCGTAATGACCACCGAGCTTATTGGCGAGCTGACGTGCGAGTCGAGGTGCATCACCACTGGTCACGATATCCCAATCGGTACAGGGTTCGTTGAGTAGGAGGTTGCGTACGGAGCCTCCTACGAGATAGGCATGGTGGTCGTTAAGGTGCTCACTGGCCTGTTGTAATAGCTGTAATGTTCGGGTGTCTACGGTATCGGGTGCTATGTTCATCAAACTATCCTTGCGGCTCCCCATACCTCAATGGTAGGGAGAGGAAACAAGCCCCTTGCGGGGAGCCGTTTTTGTTAGGAACGGCCAAACCCCACTGGTTTCCCAGGTAAAGTTGTGAAGTAGGCGGCTGACGCGTTACCCTGTGGCACGTTTCCATCCGCCCCTTCCCGAACCGTGCGTGCAAGATTTCCAAGCACACGGCTCTCCAGTATCATAGTTTGGCCTTTTGCAAGGCTTTTACTTTCGTTAGCTCGATAGTTTGTCGCGTCAAGGGTCGTCCTGCGTGTACGTCCTCATGACACGTTCGACAGAGAGGCATCGTCTTCCGTTTGAGGGCTATCATCCTCTTGACCCATTCCGGTTTTTTTCTTCCTGGGTAAGTGTGTAGATCTTTCATAGCTCGTACATGGTGAACTTCCACGTGATCTGTGGACCCGCAAAGTTCACAGTATCCCGCTACAAGTCGCTGGACGAGTTCTGAATGGTTCCCTCGTTGAATGGTTGGCGGTTGCTCCTCTAGGGTTGCCTTGTTATCCCATGCTAGTGATACCCCCCCCCATCTGGCTACAAGCGGCTTCTTGTCAGGTCTGGGGATAGTGACTTGGAGCACTTTGTACTTTTGGCCATCTATCTCTACCTTCGTCTTATATTTCTTTATCACTTTTGGCAAAGGCATTCTGAACTTGTTTGCCAGTGTCTTGAGAAGTGAATATTCCATGACCCATTTCAGTTTTTGAAGTGTGCCAAGGTTATAAGCCATTCGGTAGTACTCGGCAATTCCTCGAAATTCTAGCTGATAGGTAGTAATGATGGTGAAATCACTTTCCTGAAGCAGCGCTGCCCGATGGATTGCATATCCGTTGCGCATGTAGCTTTGGCATTTTGCTTCCAGTACGTGTCTTGGAACTCGAAGCCCTATTTTTCCGTTCAGACTTCTCCGATCTGTTCCCTTCTCGGTAATGAATCGTTTTGGGTCGTCCTGGATAACTCTGACTTCATATCCAAGAAACTTGGCAGCTTCGCTTCTCGCATGTGTGAGAAGTGTTTTCTCATCTGAGAGTTCTAGTTTCAGTCCTTGTCTCAAGAACTCGTTGAGGGCCTGCTTAATTTCTTCTGCCTCTGATTTTGGTCCGTTAAACCCAAGAAGAAAATCGTCGGCATAGCGTACATACCGTAGACGCCGATAATTTGGGTCGTTTACGTCACTCGACGGGAGTGTTTGCGCTTGCTTTCGCAACTTTTCCGCTTTTTCGACCTTTCCTCTTTTCCGGTGATATCTCGACTGGTTCATAAGACGATCATATTCATGATTTAATCCTCTTGTGGTTCCTTTCGTGTACTTTGGGATCAATTCCGTTTCTACGTACCTGTCTAACCTATTAAGAAGGATGTTTGACAGGATGGGACTCACGCTTCCACCCTGCGGTACACCGCTGAGGGTTTTATGGAATACCCAGTCTTCCATATAGCCTGCATCGAGCAATTTTTGCATGAGTTTGAGGAATCTCTCGTCATGGATTTGCTCTCTGAGGGTGTCAAGGATCATTTCATGGTCGAGTTTATCAAAGCATTGTGAAATGTCTCCCTCTATGAACCATGCGGTTCCGAGCCATGTGGCGTAGATTTCTCGTAGTGCAGTATGACATCCGCGTTTCGGTCGAAATCCATGTGAGTGATCTGAGAATTGTGGTTCATAATATGCCTCTAAAATTAGGCGTATCACTTCTTGCACTAATTTATCAGACCATATTGGCATGCCCAATGGACGCTTTTTACCGTTTTTCTTGGGTATATACGTTCGTCTTGCTGGACGCCATTGATAACGTTCATAGCGTATTGCTTCTATGATCGCATCTATCTTTTCCAGCGACATGCCATCTGGTGTTTCATTTGTCACGCCTTGTGTCATAGCACCTTTGTTTCGATAAATCTTTCCGTAGGCTTTGAGATAGAGGTCTTTGTTGTACAGTTGTCGGTAGACCCTCTCTAAAGGCAATCCCTTTTTGCCTCGCTCACGAATAAGTTCTAGATACTCATCGGCTTTCTGCATTACGCATACCTCTTTGTGTAGAACTTCATGATACCTACCCTGCTAGCCTTAATCTTCGGGCTAGCTCTTGTCTCCCTTCGGAGACTGCCCCTTCGTTTGCACTGATCTTCAATGCTCCCTACTATGGGGGTTCCGTGACCATAGGTGTTTCCACCCGTAGGTCATCCCGTATTTACGCTCGTTAGACGTTTAGTGCGTTTAGGTGCCCGTTCACTTCCTTAAACCAATTCGTTATCGGTCACTCACCGTAGAGAGCGTTGCACATTCGAGGCCAATTAATGCGTTTACGGTGTCATCGTTTCAGGTATGCTACGATGGATGATTGTTTACATCGTTGGAAGCTTGGGTTCAACAAACTCAGTTTCACCTCTTTCATGCGCACAGGACTTGCAGATCGCACTGTCTTACATACCTTCAGACTTATCTGCTTCATGTAACATGCTCTTGTCCACCTTCGGCTTTCGCTTCCGGGTAAGTTACTGTCCTAGAGGTCATTGCTCTCAACCTCTCTTCCCTATGGGAAGGATCTAACTAGCGCCGAAACGGCGCACGGCCTCGACACAGTTATCAGGCGGTACTTTCTCTTGAGCACTGGCTTAACCCTTCTCCACCTGTTTAACCCAAGAGTTACAGAGCAACGCGCTGGCCGCGCACGCGCAGGTGTGAACTTGAACACTTCCTGATAACATAGCCCGATAGGAACTTCCCGCGCCATATGCGCCTTCTAGGAGTCCCCTGGCTGAGTCTGGTCAGGTAGGGCTTGTAACTGCTTGGTCTTTGGTGACCAACCCTTTACAGGCCCCTAGCCTTGAGAGCTAGCGGGTTCCTGACCCTTTCTATGGAAAGTTGCCTCTATAGTATCATGTTTGTCTACGGGTGGTCTCCCGTATCGCTGATAAATTGGTAAATTGAGTGGCTCGGCATCTCCACGACCCTTTCTCTGGCGATGTCAGGTGTGTGGTCGCTACCCTTCTCCTAATAAGCCCACTGCTAGTAAAAATCGTTGCATATACTTGCATCTGGTGCTAGTATAGCATCAGATGGAATAATCGACAAGAAAAGGCTTACTAATGTGATAAGGAATACTGAAAGAAATGGAAACGGATAATGTAACCATGGATACACCACTTTCTTCAACCGCCCCGGCCAAACTCTACGCCATCCTACTCAAACTACGTCCATTACAGCCTGGCACTCTCATGCCATTCTCCGGCGAACTGGTCCACGGAGCTTGGATGCGCTGGCTGCGTGGCGCAGCACCGGATGTCGCAACATGGCTGCACGATGGCAATAAGCGGCGACTTTTTACTTGCTCAAGTTTACAATTTCCCTTGCCAGCACCGCGTATGTTAGAAGCTGAACGGCAGAATACCCACATGCCGCTAAATCCAGAAAAAACCTATACTGTACGCATTACCCTGCTGCTCGGCCAGCTTTTCCCGCTATTTTATGAAGCATTGATGAACTTTAACATAGCCCCACAGGGACCACAGAGACCTCCATTCATGCAGATTGGTAAGCAACTTTTCTTGTTGGAGGAAGTTATCATTAACAATGAAGAACCATCCGGTTGGAGCGGTTTTACTTCATTGGCAGGACTGCTGGAGCAGGCACAGGCGGCGATGATGGGAAGCTCTAAAACGCTGAAACTAGAGTTTGCCACGTTAACTACCTTCAATCGGAGCAATGCCAGGAGCCGAGTCTATGGTGCGCATTACGCACTGTTCCCGTTGCCGCTGTATATCTTTCCCGGTTTAGCACGGCGCTGGGAAGATGTGGCACCGCCTGAATTAGCAGGTGTGATACAGAAAGAGAGCATTGAGCAGTATCTACAAGATGACGGCATGATTGTTACAGACTATGATGTGAGGCCACACCATATCAAGTTCACTACACACCAACAACCCGGTTTCCTGGGTAGCTGTACCTATCAATTACGCGGTCCCGACGAGGCTCCAACTGGTGAACAGGTACTTACTGTGAGGCAACAAATATGGCTACTAGCCCATTTAGCATTTTATTGTGGCGTGGGATATAAAACTGCGATGGGGATGGGACGCGTTCGGCTGGCTTGATGAGAACCTTGTCATTCTAATCGTTCCCGTGTATAGTAGAGTGACACGCTGCTGAGGCTAAAGGCCGTTGCAGTTTCTCGCTCATCTAAAGACACGAACTACATGAGAAAGAAGAGAATGCAGATAAAAATAGCCAGTGAGCCAGGGGACGGAGCATGAGTCAACAATATGGTGTGCTACGTGTCGTTCGTGTGCGTGCACCAGCCAATGCTACAACGGATCTCCAGCAACGCTACCCTACTGGATGGTTGCCGGAGGAGCGTTTGGTCCATCTGCTCACGCGCCGCGAGACGACCATTGGACGGGCATTGAGTAACGATGTCTGGCTGATGGACCCTACTGTGTCACGTGAGCACGCTCAGCTAGTTTTTGACGACTGCCAGGGGTGGCGCATCTGCAATTTGACACTGCATAATATTGTACGGGTGAACGGGTGTCACCTGTCCAGTGGCGAGTGGTTACCTGTGCAACCACAAGATTACATTGTGCTGGGTAGCACAATGCTGCAACTTATTGCACCACAAGCCGCACCAAACGGCTCCGAGAGCGCTATGCCTCAGCTGGCTCCTCTGCCGCAGGACGATGCGCTGAAGAATCATCATAACCACGTTATAGGGCAGAATGGTACGGCTCCGCTGAAGGATTACAGCGTACCGGCAAAGTATCAATTCCGCAAACCACCTCAACGAGCTACACCTGTTGCCGCCACTGTATTACCGGAACAACCAGAACCTGAACTTGTGGCACAGGCATGGGAAGACGAGGACGAAGAACAGTTCCTGGGCGTTGGCGTCACTCTGCAATTCGCTTTGCCTCAGCGTATGGGTACCCGCACCCGCTGGATCATTGGTGGGTTTGGCATTGCCGTTTTGGTGATCAGCGCTATTATCACGTTTATTATTAATAGTATCATTTTCACTATTGTCCTGTTAGTTAACTTTATCGATCGCTTTGAACGAGAACCATGGTTCCTACGCTTAGGCGCGTTTTTGTGGGGCGCAATCATTGCTATCCCTCCTGCATTATTCATCGAGCAGCAGATTGGGACATACATACAGTCTGAAGCCGATCCATTACTGCATTCGGCGTTAATCGGGCTGAATGCTGGCTTCACTGAAGAGACGATCAAAGGGCTGGGGCTGTTATTGCTTTTTTTTGCCTTGCGCGATGAATTTGATAATGTCACCGATGGCATTGTATACGGAGCATTGATTGGTGCGGGTTTTGCCATGGTGGAGAATTTCGTCTATTTTGCCTCTAACTCGAAGCATTTTTTTCTCTTTCTGGTTATTATGCGGGTTGTGTTGGGCTGGCTGTGTCATTCGACGTTCACGGTTTGTTTTGGGGCGACACTAGGCTATGTGCGCCATACACGCGCGCGCTGGCGGCAGATGCTTGTTCCCTTATCGGGTTATATATTAGCAATCGCTTTACATTCAATCTTTGATTTTGTTGATTACTTCGCTAATGCAATCGTCCTGAGTTCGCCAAATGATCCTACGGTGATCTTCTTCTCCTGGGTCGCGGTGATTGGTGACTACATCCCCCCGTTTATCACGCAGATCGTCTTACTCTATTTCTTGATGAAGGCATTGGCACATGAGGCCGCAGTTATCCGCGAATTTCTGGCGTCGGAGGTTGGTAGTGGTATTGTCACGGTGGGCGAATATACCCTCTTGCAAAACTCGTTCCAACGCACGCGAGAAGAGCGCCGTGTCTTGCGCCAAAGTGGGTTTCGCCAATGGTTGCGCGTAAAAGATCTCTATCAGACGGAGATTGGCCTGGCATTCCGTAAGTGGCATGTGAGCATGGGCGATAAGCCAAAGCTGGGCTATCTACAGCCGGAGGATGCGTATCGCCAGCGGATCAAACGTTTACGGCAGGAGATCATGAATGCCGAGACCAAGAAGAAGACGCCAGGGCACCCATAATCCACCCTTACGCGGGCATGTGGTAGAATATCTGATGTAGTTGAGCAGACACAGGAGGCCAAGTGAGCGCAAATACCTTTTTACAGATCTACTACTACATGAGCCTCACGCGTGCTATGGAAGACCGCACCCGTACCCTCTTTTTACAGGGGCGCATCATGGGCGGTGTTTATACAGCACAGGGGCACGAGGCGACAACTGTCGGGGCAGCAATGACGCTGCGCGATGGAGACTGCATTGTTCCGCAGCACCGAGATCTGGGTATGCATCTGGTGCGAGGCACGTCTCCACGTGCTGTAATGTGTCAGTGGCTAGCTCGCGGCAATTCTCCAACCCTGGGACGCGATGGGCAGATTCATATTGGCGATATGCATCATGGTATTGTGCCAATGATCAGCTTGCTGGGTGAATCACTGCCGGTCGCTTGTGGTGTCGCATTAACAATGAAGCGTTTCAAGCGCACAAACGTTGTCCTGGCATCATGTGGTGATGGTGCGACCAATACGGGGCCATTTCATGAAGCGATGAATTTTGCTTCCGTCCAAAAGTTTCCTCTGGTACTCGTAATAGAAAATAATGGCTATGCTTACTCTACTCCCACTTATAAGCAATTTGCTATACAAAATCTCTCGGAGCGGGCACACGCTTATGGTATACCTGGTGAGAGTATTGATGGAAACGATGTCTTAGCGGTCATGGAGACCGTAGCAAAGGCGGTAGAAAATGCGCGTAGTGCGAAAGGACCGGCGATTATTGAATGTAAGACTTTTCGTGTGCGGGGGCACTCGGAAGCTGACAACGCCGACTATGTGCCACAAGAAGTACGTATGGAGTGGCTGGCCAAAGATCCTATCAAGCGTTTTGAGCGCTACTTGACGGAGCAAGGTATCTTAACTGCCGCCAAGAAGGCTGAGATCGCGGCGAACATTAAGGCTGTAGTTGATGACGCGGTACACTTTGCCGAAAATAGTCCCGCGCCAGATGTTGCCACTGTGGCTGATTACATTTTTGCTCCCGCTGGTCCGATTGCCATTATTGGCGAAGCAGAGGCGAACAATCCACGTTACGTTAATGCACTGGATACGCGAACAGGTCAGCCATTTTCCACTGTAAGCAAGGCAGAGGAGGCCGTGGGACGGCGATGAGCGAGAAGAAAAGTACTTACCTGGAAGCCATTAGCCAGGCAATACGCGAAGAGATGCGTCGGGATGAAGCGGTCTTCCTCCTGGGCGAGGATGTTGGCACATATGGCGGAGCCTTTAAAGTCAGCGCGGGTCTGCTAGAGGAATTTGGGTCAGAGCGTGTCATTGATACACCAATGGCCGAAGCTGCCATTATTGGTTCCGCAGTAGGGGCGGCATTGATGGGCATGCGCCCAATTGCCGAGATGCAATTTATTGACTTCATCACCTGTGGCTTCGATCAAATCATCAATATGGCTAGCAAAATGTACTGGCGTGTAGGGATGCCTGTACCAATTGTCATTCGTGGTCCTGCGGGCGGTGGCACAAAGGGTGGTCCATTCCATTCGTCCAGCCCTGAAGCATGGTTCTTTCATACACCAGGCATGAAGGTCGTAATGCCTTCGACTGCTTATGATGCAAAGGGATTATTAAAAGCTGCGATCCGCGACAATAATCCTGTCCTCTATCTGGAGCACAAGCTGCTGTATCGCGTGCCCGCGCTACGCGAAGTGTTGCCCGAAGAAGATTATGTTGTGCCGCTAGGAAAAGCAGCTGTACGGCGCGAAGGTGAGGACATGACTATCCTGACGTATGGGGCGATGGTGTATCAATGTCTTCAGGCTGCTCACGTGCTAGAAGAGGAGGATGATCTGGAAGTCGAGGTCATTGACCTGCGTACCATTACTCCACTTGACCGTGAGATGATCATGGCGTCAGTTAAACGCACGAATAAAGTGCTGATCGTGCATGAGGATACCCTCACTGGCGGGATAGGGGCTGAACTGGCGGCACTGCTAGCGGACGGCCTTTTTGAGTACCTGGACGGACCGATTACGCGTGTCGCCGCGCCAGATGTGCCATTCCCTTATGCTCCGACCTTAGAAGCGGGCTATCTACCCAATGCTGAGAAAATTCTCTCAGCAGCACGCAAATTAGCGGCCTATTAAAGGTGCAACAACCTTGCAAAAGCATGTATGATAACAGGAACTGTAGTTATGAATCGTGATAAGCAACATATCAGCATCTTCTATGCAGACAAAGGAGTTTACACATGCCGACGCCGGTAAAGATGCCTCGCTTGGGAGAATCTGTCGCTGAAGGGACCGTGGGCGCGTGGTTAAAGCAAGAGGGCGACTATGTTGAAAAAGATGAGGCTATTGCGGAAATTATCACCGATAACAGATATTGCTTTGATTGAAGAGAGCGCTGATGTTACTCTATCTGCTGGTGCAGCACCCGGTTCTGATGTTGCACCTGTAAACGGTGCCAGGCAGGCAGCTACACCCGTTCTGAAAGAAGTAACCGCCAATCAATTTCAGCGCAATGATGCCTATGGGGCGACTCCGGTCGAGCGAGTCGATGAAGAAGAGCGCCAACGTATCTCTCCATTGGCAAGGAGGTTAGCACGGGAACACGGCATTAATTTAAACGATATTGTCGGCACAGGCGCAGGAGGACGCGTACGTAAAGAAGATATCCTCGCCTACATAGCGCAACGCCAGGCTGCTGCGGAGGAAGCTATCTCGCAGGCCGCCACCGTAGAGACTTCTGCCAGACCCATCACAGCCATGCAACCGATCTTTGCAACTCCCACAACTGCCAGCTCGACAACTAGTGCAGGAACAGACGAAGAGCTTGTCACACCCAGTCGTATGCGGCTGGCCATTGCTGAACATATGGTGCGTAGTAAGCGCACATCACCACACGCCACAACCATAGTAGAGGTCGATATGACGAATATCGCAAAGTGGCTGGAGCAAAATAAAGAAGAGTTTAAACGGCGTGAAGGGTATGCAATTAGCTATGTCCCCTTTGTTATGAAGGCTGTGTGCGAAGGCATTCGCAAATACCCATTGATCAACTCTACCTGGACCGAGGACAATAAGATCATCATCAAGAAACGGATCAACTTAGGGATAGCAGTGGCCACCGATGTTGGCCTAGTTGTCCCGACTGTCTATGATGCAGATCAGTATACGCTAGCAGGTCTGGCGCGGCAGGTAAGTTCGCTGGCACAGCGTGCGCGTACCAACAAGTTGACCATACAGGACATGCAAAACAGTACATTTGTGGTAAATAATCCTGGTGTCTTTGGTACTATTATTTCAGTGCCCATTATCAACCAGCCACACGCGGGCATTCTCAGCATGGATGCCGTCGTGAAACGACCTGTGGTTGTTGAGGATGACGCCATTGCTATACGCTCGATGATGTACCTGTGTCTCTCATTCGACCATCGCATTCTGGATGGGGCGGGAGCTGGCGGCTTCTTGCAGGCGGTACGCACTAAGGTGCAAAACTATGGTCGGGAAATAGACGTTTATTAGAGGTACACATCTTTTTTTCATTGAGCAGAAGCGTTGCACATTGCGTAGTTGCGCAATTTATTGTGCCTGGAACATAAGAGAAGAAAACATGTTATATAGAACAGGGAAAGAATGATGACCACGATGATCCCTCAACGCCGTCCTGAGTGGCTGAAGGTGAGTGCTCCCAAGGGAGAAAATTACGAGCAATTAAAACAGTTGATGCGTGGGCAAGCGTTGCATACGGTATGCGAGGAGGCGCGTTGTCCAAACATTGGCGAATGCTGGGGACATAAAACAGCAACCTTCATGATTTTAGGACGTGTTTGTACACGCAGCTGTGGCTTCTGTGCCGTGGAGACTGGCCGTCCACTTGGCATGGATTGGGAAGAGCCAAAGCGCGTAGCTGAAGCTGTCAAACAGATGGGATTGCAACACGCCGTTGTCACTTCTGTCAACCGCGATGAGCTGAAAGACGGCGGTGCCGCTGTGTTTGCAGCAACTATTCGCTGGATTCGCCGTCTAAGCCCGCACTGTAAGGTAGAAGTTTTAACACCTGATTTTAAGGGCGATTTCGATGCGTTACGGGTCGTAATCGATGCTAAGCCGAACGTATTCAACCACAATGTCGAAACCATCCCCAGATTGTACAAACGCGTGCGTCCGCAGGCTCTATACAAGCGGTCGTTGCAGGTGTTAAAATGGGCGAAAGAATTGAACCCCACAGCGTCTACAAAGTCGGGCTTTATGCTTGGCTTAGGCGAGACGTGGGATGAAGTGCTGGCAGTCATGCATGATCTGCACGAGCACGATGTAGATATTCTGACCATTGGACAATATCTGCGCCCATCTTTTCAACACTTACCTATTCAACGCTACATTCCATTAGAGGAATTTGCCGCCTTGAAGGCCGAAGGCCAGCGGATGGGCTTCCGACATGTAGAATCTGGCCCATTCGTACGTAGCTCGTATCATGCGCATGAACAGGCCACCGGTGCAGAAGAAATGTATAATCCGTAGTTGCGCAATTCATTGCGCCAAGGAGCGTGAAGCCATGAAAGCAAAAATTCATGGGGCAGAGCTTGCCTATGACGATCACGGAGCAGGATATCCGATTATTTTTTTGCATGCCTTCCCATTGCATCGCAGTATGTGGAAGCCACAGATAGAGGCATTGCTCAGCGAGCAACACTATCGTCTGGTCGCTCTCGACTGGCGAGGTTTTGGCGAGAGCGAGATCAATGTCAATGTGGCGACTATGGAGTTATTTGCAGATGACGTGGCTGCGTTAATGGACACATTAGGCATGCAGAATACGATTCTCTGTGGACTCTCGATGGGTGGTTATGCTGCCTTTGCATTTCTACGCAAGTATCCTCAGCGTGTGCGCGGGTTGATCCTAGCAGATACACGCCCCGGGGCTGACACAAGCGAGGGGAAAGCCAATCGTGAAAAGGTTGCCCTGCTGGCCGAAACGCGAGGAACCGATGCCATAGCCGATTTGCATATCCCTAAGCTACTCTCGGAGTATACGCGGCAGCATCAACCAGAAGTAGAGCTACGTGTCAGACAGATGATCAATACCGCGACCATACAAGGTATTGCCGCAGCTTCGCGTGGTATGGTGGTGCGCAGCGATGCAAGCGAACTGCTCTCGACCATTACATGTCCGACACTGGTGATTGTTGGCGAACAAGACAGCTTAACTCCACCGGCGGTTGCTCAAGAATATGCTGCCCAGATCCCTGGCGCACAATATACAGTGATCCCTCTGGCTGGCCACCTATCAAATCTAGAGCAACCTGAGTTATTCCTGAATGCAATGCGCAATTTCCTGCGCTCATCATTTTAATGATCATCGCCATCTTTAGTGGCACAGAGAGCTTGATAGGTATTTCCTGTATTTCATGATATGGCGCTAATGAGGCTAAGTCTACGTGACAGTCTTCTACGTAGTCTAAGCATGTACTTAATCAAGCCCATGTGACTGTGTCCAATTAGGAAATAATATTACATCAGGCGAGGATATGAGGTGGGAGTATGAGCCAGCCGCAATGTCATAAGAAGCGGCGACAGATCGTTCTTGTAGTAGACGACAATCCGGCCATAAGAGATATGGTCTCCTGGGCATTAGAGCTGAACGGGTATAAGCCGGTTGAAGCCGCTGAGGGACAGGAGGCTCTGGATTGGGTGAAGAGTGCTGCTCGTGAAGGTTTATATCCTACGGTTATTTTGCTAGATCTGGCGATGCCTGGGATGTGTGGTAGGATCTTCCTGCAACAGTTGCGTGCCTATTGGCAAACAGCCTGCTCGCAGCAATCACAGCCAGCCGTTGTTGTCATTACAGCAGAGACGAGTGGCGCTAATGCTGCTAGTCTCGGCGTGGAGCAGGTTATTGCTAAACCTTTTCATGTGCGTGAATTGCTGGAAGCTGTGCATAGTTTTGCCAGTTAATGAGTAATATGTATTTTTAACCATGGTTTCTGTTAAACAAGATAAGAACATGTGAGACGTGCAAGCAATTATAAGCATCTCTGCTATAATTGCTCGCATTGCGTCTGTTTTACCATGATAATGCTCTAGGACTTTGGTATCGTTTGTTTAACTGCACCTCTTACCCGTTGTCTATAGCAATATTGTTGAGACACACTTCGGCATTTGGAAAACGTGCAATGAGTATTAACTCACCTCCCATAGCCTCTACTGCTTTTCTGAGCTTGCTAATATGCATATCGCTACGTCGTTCCATCCGCGAAACGGCAGCTTGTTTGATGCCAAGCAGTTCTCCTAATTCTTCTTGCGCAATATCCAGTGCTTCCTGTGCACCTTCTGTAAACTCATCCCACCATTGTTCAAACTCATCAGTAAATTCTACTTCCCACATGCCACTCTTAATATATTACGTTGGTGTAATATTCAAGTGGCTCTGTCTCAGTGCTCTTTCTCATAATCCAGCCAGACCCGCTGAGCCGCAGCCACAGCGCGTCCAGGCTCTACCGGATAGCCGATATAGGCCAGGCTATTCTCCATCGCCACTAACGCACCAATGACATCATTCGGATTTGTATACCCCATGTGACCGATACGGAAGATGAGATTTTTTAAGTTTCCTTGACCGCCTGCCAGAATAACGCTAAACGTTTTGTTGGCAACTTTACGGAACGTGGCGGCATCAACTTCAGCAGGAACGTGAATAGCGGTGACGGTATCGGAAGCGAAGCGCTCGTCCTTACAGAGCAGGGTCAGGCCAGCTGCTTTAACACCGGCGCGGCAGATCTGTCCCATCAGGCGATGGCGCGCTTGAACCTGGGCGAAGCCTTCTTCCTCCATCATATGCAGAGCTGCCTGAAGGCCGTAATAGAGAGAGATCGCAGGTGTGTAGGGTGTCTGGCCTTGCTCGAACATTTTTCTGTACGCTCTCAGGTCGAAGTAGAATTTGGGGGTATTGGCCTGTTCTGCCATCGCCCAGGCTTTTTTACTGGCGGCGATAATCGTTAGGCCAGGCGGGCACATAAGCGCTTTTTGTGCTCCTGTCAGTACGACATCCAGTCCCCAGGCGTCCATTGCTAGTGGCATCGCCCCCAGGCTGGAGACGGCATCGACGAAGACCAGTACGTTATGTTTGGCCACCTCTGCGGCAATGTCGCGCACGGGATTGAAAACGCCTGTACTGGTCTCGTTGTGCTGTAGACAGACCGCCTTGATCGTGCCTTTGTGTTTAGCAAGATAAGCAGCAACATCGGCAGGATCGGCTGTAGCTCCTGCCGAGTAATCCAATCGCTCTACCTGAAAGCCTAGCGCAGTACTGGCTTTTACCCAGCGCTCCCCAAAGTCGCCAATCACAATATTGAGGACTTTCGCTCCGGCGGGCAAAAAGTTGACCATTGCAGTTTCCCAGCCACCACTGCCTGAACCTGGCAGGACATAGACCTGTTCCTGTGTCTGGAAGATGCGCTGGAGCTTCTCGGCTACTTCGGCATATAATACGCTGAAGCCCGTGGCACGATGATTGATCATGGGCATCGTCATGGCGGCGGCTACCTGTGGAGGAATGGGAGTTGGGCCGGGTGTATGTAAAGCGATTTTGTCGAGCATCGATATTCCTCTTCTTCTATGTGATCTACTAGCAGTCAGTCAGATATTTGGTACAATAACGTCTGTGATTGGCTAGTACAGTCTAAGAAAAGACGCAATTAGAGATAGACCTGCTTGGCTTTGACAACGCTTTCCAGGCGTGTAATGTCTGCGAGGACAGCCGCAGAGGCGGGCGAATCCAGGTTGACGAATGAGAGTACCTGGGCACCAGGAGCAATACGGCCTAGTCGCCACTCGGCAATGTTCAGTTCATTTTTGGCGAGTAGCGTGCTCACACTACTGATGACGCCTGGCATATCAACGCTCTCCATAACCAGCAGAATACCTTCCAGTACGGCATCTAGGCGGAAGGCATCAATTTGCACCACGCGTGGTGCCTCTTGTCCCAGCAATGAACCGACTACAAGCCGTTCTCCACCATTCCAGCGCACAAGACACGATATTTGATTGGCATAGCTAGAAGATATCTGTCCTTTGGTCTCAGTCACCTGAATACCACGATCCAGGGCGAGCTGTAGCGCATTGATGTAATTGACAGGCCCGTCGCTAATCGGATCGAGTAGTCCTTTGAGTACGGCGACCGTCAGGGGTGTAATCTGATTGTTGAGCGCATCGCCGCGCATCGCAATCTCTACATGTGTGATCGGCTGTGGTGCTAATTGCATTTGCAAGCTGCCAAGACGTTCAGCGAGCAGCAAATACGGACGCAATTGGCGAAAGACACTGGCATCCGCCACGGGCATATTGACTGCATTTTTCACATCATCACCACGCAGGGCGGCTAATACTTGCTGTACGACCTGAATACCCGCATCATCTTGTGCCTCAACGGTGCTGGCTGCAATGTGGGGTGTCATCACAACGTTGGGAAGCGCGCGCAAAGGACTCTCTACTGGTAGCGGTTCCTGCTCGAATGTATCGAGTGCTGCGCCAGCGATCTGACCTGAGTGCAAAGCGTCGGCAAGTGCGGCTTCATCGACCAGTGCACCACGCGCAGCGTTAATAAGCAAAACTCCATGCCTCATCCTGGCAATCGTGTCCGTGTTAATCAACTGACGCGACTCAGGAGTAAGCGCTGTATGCAGGGTAATGATATCCGCTTGGCTGAGAAGTTCTTCCATGCTGACCAGCTTCACCTTCAGATCGCGGGCTACCGCTTGGCTAATGTAGGGATCGAAGGCCAGGATATTCATACCAAAGGCTAGCGCCAGGTGTGCAACATGGCGGCCAACACGTCCTAAGCCAACGATACCCAATGTTTTGCCGTGCAGCTGTATGCCCATAAACTTGCTGCGCTGCCAGGTACCATTCACGATAGAGCTATGCGCCTGTGGAATGTGACGACAGAGGGCTTGCATGAGGGCAACAGCATGTTCGGCAGTAGAAATCGTATTAGCACTGGGCGTATTGGTGACGAGTACGCCACGCCGCGAAGCTTCCTGAACATCAACATTGTCCACACCGACACCAGCTCGCCCGATCACCTTCAAATTGCTAGCTGCGGCCAGCACTGCTGCGGTGATACGTACACTACTACGAATGACCAGGGCATCATACTTACTGACGAGTTCACATAATGCTTCCTGTGAGAGTCCTTCCTGCACATCGAAGCTCACATCAGTGGCAGAATGCAGCAATTCAAGTGCCTGGGGAGAGAGTTTATCAGTGATTAAAATACGGAAGGTGGGAGCAGTACTTTGCAAAGAACTGGCCAATGTTTTCCATTTTTCATCCGATATATCCAGATGCTGCACCTCTCGTAAGAAGGTTTGTGCACCCTTATTCGTGCTAACTGCCTTTTGTATCCCAGTCGGAAGCTTGCCCACCAGTGCCAATAGCTCCTCCGGCTCGATGTGCAAGACCTTACACAGCGCCACGATCGTATCAGCGGCTGGCGGTGGCAACCGATCATTTTCTAACTTGCTAATATACGTGAAATCCAGACCAACCTGAGTCGCTAACTCACGCTGGCTTAATCCTGCCGCTTGGCGAAATCGGCGCAGGGCGGCACCAAAGGTGGTTGTCAGCATTCATTTTCTCCCTCTGATCATGATGTCTGTTTTCATTGTATCATGTGTTGAGTTGTTGTTCAACACAACTTCGATGGATCTTTTGGTAGGTTATTTTGGGGGAATATGTGATGTCCATCCAGGGTAAGGACTTGAGGATTTCTTGAACTTTCTCTGTTAGAATAACAATGCAGAGAGAAGATACTTCACAAGCATAGAAAAATGATTTCAGAGGAGCATCTGATAATGACGATTCATGAAGAACCGACGATGCCTGAACATGGCAAGGATAGCGCTTTAGGGAAAGGAGTGGCCTCCTCTCAGGCACAAGCACCTACCCCCACCTCTACAGTTGCACAACCACACCCGCGCGGTATGTCACGGCGAAAAATTTTTGGTATTGCTGCTGGAGTAGCTAGCGCTGGTGCTGCTACCGTTGTCGGTGGTCTGGCCTTAGAAAAATCCTTGCCAAGTTTTGCATCTCATGGCGCAACGGCAACCACTACTCAGATAGGACATTTATTGAGAAAAGCGGGATTTGGCGCTCGACCTGATGAGATAACAGCCTATGCTTCTTTGGGCTTCGATGGAGCTGTTGACCGCTTACTCAACTATCAACAGGTGTCAGATAGCGAGATGGAGCATCGTCTGAGCGCGCTAAATCTTGATTTGAGTAAACCCCAGAATCAGCAACGCTGGTGGTTACTGCGTATGACCTGGACACAGCGGCCATTGTTAGAGAAGATGACATTATTCTGGCATGGGCTACTCACCAGTAGCTATCGGAAAGTTGGTGGTCGCAAAGCGTATATGCGCATGATGGTGCAAAATCAGTTTTTGCGCGAACATGCCTTCGATACCTTTGATAACATTTTATTAGGCATTACCGCTGATCCCGCTATGTTGGTCTACCTCGATTTAACGAGGAGCAGGAAGAACGCGCCAAACGAAAATTATGCGCGTGAGCTGATGGAACTCTTTACACTTGGCTTAGGCAACTATACGCAACAGGACGTGTACGGAGCCGCAGCGGCCTTGACTGGTTGGCATGTGCAGGGAAGTAGTCCTACCGCACGATTCATAGAGCAAGATCATAGTACACTTCCAAAGAATTACCTGGGACATACTGGTAATCTGGGTTACAAAGATGTCATAAATATTTTAACCAATCATGCTGCCACGTCCTGGTTCATTTGTCGTAAACTGTTTAGCTTCTTTGTCTATGAGAAGCCCAGCGATGATGACCTGCGGCCCTTAGTCGAGACATATACCAAAAGTAATCATAATATGGCAGCAGTTATGCGTACCCTTCTGCTCTCGCCGCAGTTCTCATCGCCAAAAGCGTATCGTAGCCGTATCAAATCTCCGACCGAGTTCGTCGTGGGCACGTATCGTGCGCTGAATATGCCTGGCGATGGCAGCGGTCTGCCGCCCAATGTCGCTGGCTGGCCTGGTGATAAGGTCAGCGCTCTCTGGCTCAATAGCGGCACCTGGATGGCCCGCTTGAATTATCTCGACTTGGTGCTCGCTGGCAGTCCAAATGGTCCCAACAAAGCTTACCAGCCGACGGACCTTCAGGGCATGATTAATGCCAACCATCTTGATACGCCTGAACGTTTTGTAGATTATTTTGTCTTGTACTTGTTTGACGGTCATCTTGGGCAGGATCGCCGTACACAATTCATCGACTACTTCAAGGGACAAGAGAATAGCAAGAGTGCTACACAGATCACATTAACCAGCGGTAAGAGTTATCCTTTAAGCCGTGTAAGAGGAACATTATATCTAATGATGGCATCTCCAGAGTACCAGTTGAACTAATTTATAAGGAGCATAAGATGAGACTTTCGCGCAGAGCAATGCTCAAAGATGGTATGTTGGTAGTATCGGCAGGAATGGTGATGCCCGCCATTTTTAGTCGTGGTGTGGCCTCCGCTAAAGCGCTGTCGATAGAAGGCACGCGTGTGCCCAGTGATCGCACCCTGATCGTGGTACAGCTGGCGGGTGGCAATGATGGCTTAAATACGGTCGTCCCATACACTGACTCGCTCTATTACAAGCTGCGCCCCACCTTAGCGATTCCTCAGACCAAGGCTCTTCCACTCGACAATCGCCTGGGACTGCATCCGGGTCTAGCTGCGCTCAAACAATTATGGGATGCCGGGCATATGGCGGTAGTAGAAGGTGTGGGTTATCCAAACCAGAGCCTATCCCACTTCCAGGCGATGGACATCTGGCAGACGCTGAATTTGAGCGGCAACGGTAGTGAAGGATGGTTAGGAAAACTGGTCTCTGGTTGGGTTGATCAGGATGGGCATCCCTTCAAAACGCTCAACATCGGGACGCAGACAGCACTTGCACTCTCATCAATCGGCGCGCAGGTTCCCACCTTGTCGAACACACAAAGTTATCGTCTTGCACCGGACCCGTTGGATAGTGACGGCGGTAGTGGACGATTGCAAGCGCTGATGAAGCTATATAACTCATATCCGAAGACATCGCCCTATGCCGCACTACTGGATGCAACGGCCTTAAATGCTCAGGAAGGCGAACGACAACTGCGGCAAGCTGATGCTCAATATCTTTCTACAGTAACGTATCCTGCCGGTCCATTTGGAGCTGGCCTAAAAGTGCTGGCGGAGGCTATTGTTGAGGGATTGGGTCTGCGCATTGGCTATGTAACATTGGGGGGCTTCGATACTCATGCCAATCAGCAGGCAACCCATGATACATTGATGAAGAACCTGGCGGACGGCCTCTCAGCGTTCTATACCGATCTAGTGAATCACGGCAAGGCGGATAATGTCGTAATCATGACATGGTCTGAATTCGGGCGTCGTGTGCAGCAGAATGGGAGTTTGGGCACGGACCATGGTACGGCGGCCCCTATGTTTATTGTGGGCAAGCCTGTGCATAAGGGGATCTTTGGTGAGCCACCGAGTTTGAGTAATTTGGACCAGACTGGGAACTTGAAATATACGATTGATTTCCGTTCTGTCTATGCCACGATACTGGACCGCTGGATGGGTGCTTTGGCTCAGGGTTGAGATAGAGAATCTCTTCTTTCTGTCTCGGTTACTCATGAGATGCTGGTAGCTTTGAGATTTTGATGCTGGCATACGTTATGAGATGGATTGATGAGCGGTGGCGGGAGGCTGTTTCCTGGATGCCAGCCTGTAGCATAGAGGGAAGCACCTTGCGGCAAACTTTGCTATAATCAGTTACAATACATTTTGAGCATTTCTCTGCTAGCAGGTTAGGAATAACAATGGAACATCATAGTAAGATAGATATCGACATCGATGGCGAGAGCGAGCCAGCACAAGCAAGGCGTGGCCTGGGGCTAACATTGGGACTACTGATGGTACTGACACTTGGTTTTCTTGCACTTATCATGACGTACAGATATTTTCCAGGAGTCAATGCCATTCTCGATACCACCAGTGAAAGCGCGACACCAACAGTGGTGACGACAAACCTGATCGGTACCATACCAAATATCAATCAGCGTGTAACAGTCAATGGCATACAGATTACCGTGTTACAGGCGCAAGAGGCGGAAAAGTTTTCAGATATCCGCAAACATCTGAGCGCTTATACGGTGCGTGTCTATATCAAGACGCAAAATAATGGACAACAGCCAATAGGCGTGCCATTTACAGAACAAACACAACTCATTTTTCCAGACGGTCGCACAGCCAGACCACAGATGATCTCCGTCAACCCCATCGCCATGCCAAATACCACCCAACAAGGATACATTGATTTTCCTTCCGCGAAGCCAGTCCCTCTGTCCGGTCTGGTCTTGCTCTTCGGGAATAACACAACAGTACAATTACAGACTCAGTGAGGAAGATGAGCATTTACTCATCTTCCTCCTGTGCGATGCCAACATGCTCAACCCGCCGCTGAACTTCTGCCAGAGTCGAGCGCCTGCCCGATGGGCTACCTGAGACAGTTGTGCTCTGCTCAGGACTCTCCTGTATGAGATCTTCAAGCGTCAGATAGTACTCTACCAGAGCGCGTTCACTGCTTGTCGTATGCGCAATACAGTCCTCAAATAGGGCTTCAGCCTCTTCAAAAGCTTGTAGCTGTTGTTGCGCATCTTGCAATTGCTGTTGCACGTATTGGATACGTTTTTGGACTTCCAGTTGCTCGCGACGGCGCAGTTTTGTGCTCTGTTGCTCCATCACATCCTGTAACGCGAGGGCTGCCTTGCCAATTGCCAAGTTCGCTTCTTGCTGCCGACGTGTGAGCCATGAGCGTACGGCGTGAATGCGTACCAGAAAGGACGCCCCTTCCGGCAGACGCAAATGATCGTGCGCCAGCAGTTCATCGCTCCCTCTCTCTACTTCTTCCGGGAGACCACTCTCATTATCCATTAGCTACCAGCACCTCATCTATCTGTTCGAGAAGCCGTTGTGTATCGGCAAAACCATAATTGATCGCTCGTGCCTGGCCCTTTGCATCCAGTATCACCGTACTGGGCACCGTCAGCACACGATAGGTCTGAACAAGCTCGTGCTCGCTGGTTACATCAACATTCACTACAGTGACCGTATCCCGACGTGCCTGCAAGACCCGTTGTAACGCAGGCTCTTGCAACTCGCGGCACTGACGACAGTCAGCACTCTTGAAGGCCAGTATACGTACCACAGCATGAGCAGCCTTTGGCGTATCCCCAACACCGACGAGTAGACTCCAGGGTGTCGCAGCCAGCGCTTTGCGGCGTTGTGCCTCTACGAACCGCCGCCCCAGCCAAGCCAGTAGCACAACCACTGCACCGATAGCGACCACGGTACCTAGACGAATAACCATTTCCAACATGTATTTTTACACTCCCCGCCAGTGGAAACCGCCCTCATAACGCACCTTGGGTAGGATACTAGCACGTCCTAGATGATAATAGATAAAGCAACCAACACAGAACCCTGCTGTCAAGTTAATGCTCGATAATACGAAGACGATCAGATCTAGCGTCCAGCCAAGCACAGGAATATGCGTAAAAAAAAGTACAGCACTGGACGCAAAAAGAAAGATAGCCCCGACCCCCTGCGCAAAACGATGTGGGCTGGGATCATCCCCAACAATGCGCGGCTTGAGCAAGCCTAGAGGCACGACAACCCTCTGATAGAGCAGGCGGTACGGGCTAGCCTTGGGCACGAGAGCACTGATTGCCATGACAATAGCAGTAATAAGAGTGAAAATAGGTTGTAGGAGGACAAAAGCCAAGACGGTAAGTAGCACGGTACAACCTTGCGCAAACTTACCCAGGTGAGCATCTACGCGAGGCGCTCTCTCTTGGACAGGCTGTGACATACCCATGACATGAAACTCCTGATAAAACATAGGAACTTTTTACAATACAAGCGCTAGCCATGTAAAGAAGTATTATTCTTCTCTTAGAAACAATAAAGAAAAATAATGAATTTGTCAATATTTTATTGAGTTTTTTGCTTCTTTGAGGAACAGGCTTTTTAGCACGCCAACTCTACTCCAGCATAAGAGAGCTGCTTGTCATGAAGGGGGACAGAAACATTGGCAGCAACAGTGTTTAGACCCTCGAAAAGATCACGTTCTTCGCGACGACCGCCATTGACCAGGCTAAATGCCCGATAAAATTCTTGTGGACCCCACAATTGCTCGTGCTCCTGCTCAGATATGCGCTCCAAAACACTGGCGGCAGGGATCTGTGTCTGATGACAACGAATCGCTTGCCAGACAGCTCGCCAATAAGCAGTTGTATCAACACGCGTTGTAATTGTCCAGCTTACCCATGGATGTGCTCGACGCTCCTGACCATCAATATGCATAATAAATTCACCAAAGATCGGCATATAGCGCGTGAACCAATGCTCAGATGCGACCTTATAGTACAGCTTTGACACGCAATGAGGCGCAAGATGACGGGCACACGGATAACTTGGATCGGTGGCACAGATGATGGCAGAAGTTGTGAACTGTGAAATGGCAATATGGTCAGGGTGTCCATATAAACCATCTGGACCAAAAGTGACAACCACGTGGGGCTGTACCAAGCGCAGCAAGTGTACAATCTTAGCGATTACCTCGCTTTCATCTGCACTGTCCAGACACCCATCGGTATAATCGAGAAAGTCAAGCCGCGCGATACGCAACGCTTCACTGGCGGCACGCAGCTCTTGCTCACGAAGAGCACCAAGAGCGCGTTCCCCTGGATATGCGCGCCAATCACGAAACCAGCCGCGCTCACCACGCGTCGCCATAACCAGAGAGGTTTCGATTCCTTCGGCGGCATATTTGGCAAGCATTCCTCCAAGTGCCAACGACTCATCGTCTGGATGCGCTAAGACACACATTAAGCGTAATGACTTATTCATTTATTGTTATCTCCCATATAAAAAGAGTAGGTGAGCATCTTTTAGGGCCTTCGTCCTGTATGACAACAATCATCAGTGACTCTAAGAAACAAGAATATATAGCACGAAATGATAACTATTCCAGCTTCGCATTCAAATTAGACCTTATGAGACATACTACAACTAATCAGGTGATGTGCTCATTAATTGAATGAAAGGGAATAGAAGGAGTTCTGTTAACAACAACAGAGACACATGTAGTGATAGTACCCATTCTGGCGCAAATAGGTTATCAGAGGCAGGAAGGTTTGTTTATCTTTGGACACGCAGGGTAGCTGCACAATGTTCTTGATGAGCCGTTGAGTACTCCGACGTGGCGAACCTATCGTATATAAACACCACCAGAAGCTGTTGCTACTCACGACTTACTCTCCCTCGGCTGTCCAAGCCTACGCCATATACTTAGCAGTTTTCTTAACAATTAACTCGATCAACTATATCAAGTATAGAGAATGGCAAACTTTCTGTCAAGTAGCAGAAAGAGAAGAGTACTCAAGGTTTTAATAAACAGAGCGAACACCCTTCCCCTTACCTCACACTGCGTCAGGAAATGTCACAACATTGACACATTTTACGTGTCACCAAACCCCATCACTAACCGTTAAAAAGGTATAATATAAATATGCATTGCTCAGCCATTGCAATTGAAGAATAAGGAGTTTAATATGCCAGGGGAAGTAGTTCCTCCACCAGCAACATATGTCCCCCCCAATCCAACAATACTTATTGTCGAAGATGACGCGGATATTGGGAATTTCCTACAACAGCTTATTGAAGAGGAAACACCCTATCATACAGTGGTGATCGATCATGGGCAAAGAGCCTTAGAACAGGCACCCGCCATCCAGCCATGTCTGCTCCTGCTTGACTATCGCCTTCCGGGGATCAATGGGGTGGAATTATATGACCGCTTACAACATGTCAAAGAACTGCAAAAGGTTCCTGCCATTATGATGAGCGCCACCTTGCCAGTGCAGGAATTGGAAAAGCGGGGTATTTATCAATTGCGCAAGCCGATGGACATAGGAAACGTCATCCGCATGATTACTCATGCATTGGCTAGCTATGAAGAGGAGCAACTAAGCCCTTTGACCACGCAAAGAGAATATAAACACGTTTCATAAAACAGGGCAACCACAAGGAATTGCCCCTACAATGGAATGAATGCATTTTGCTCATCGAGAACCGTCCATTGCCGAGACAATTCCTTGTGGTTGCCCTGGTCCTCATAAAAGGCGATACTATGCGTTCTAACCCGAATTTGGTACAATAGGGAGGACAGGCACCTACGTGGCAGCTTGTCATCTTGTAAACCAGATTCAGGAGGGTTCGCATCTATGGCAAATAAAGAGCAAAAAAAGGTGCAGAAGGCAGCACCTAAATCCAACAAACAGAAAAAAGAGGCTCAACGAGAGAAAAAGGCCGCAAAAAGCGGTACTGCTATCTCTCTCAAAAAAGAATAAGTGTTCCTCATAGAGTGATGCTTGGAGTTTCGCTAGCAAGAGCAGTCAAGCCTCAGGTCTCACTCTATGAGCATAGTTTAGAACTGAGAGATTTTTAATATCATTCCTATTTTGTATCACTCCCCCCCCATTTCATTCGTTATCTTAATTAGAGGCAAGCAACCCATAGAGACACAAAGACTCTCTCATCCAGACTTGACACTGTTGTTACAATGCGGGTAGTATGTTTTTTAGTAGTGTCAGGTCTTGTCCTAATAAAGGACTGAGGCTCACAGCGTCAAGAGGGGCCACTACCTGATAAACCACGGAAAAACGACGAGCAAGAAGAGTCGGCACTTGCTCACTATGCCTCGCGGCGAGTATCTCGTGCCGTAAGTCCCGACAAGAGGAAATGGGGGTGTGCATGCAGCCAATGTTCCACGAATCGCACAAACGAGACATCGCCCCAGAAGAATGGGTTGAGATGGCGAACGTCCGACCGGATCAACATGTAGAACAAGAGGACCAGTGGGCCGTACTGCGACACGAAGTAGAGAAAGAAGCGGTGCCGTGGCAGGGTGAGCGTATGCGGTCCGACTGGGAAACTGATGAGCAACGAGATACCGCAGAAGACCATGCCTTTTCATCTCACGCAGCTTTCGACGACCTAGCACAGGCCCAACATCACGTAGACATTGCTGTAGTCGGCGTTGGCGGTGGCGGTATGAACGCGATTAACCGCATGATGAGTGCGGGAGTACGAGGCGTGCGCTATATCGCTATGAATACCGATGCTCAGGTCCTTGCTCTCACGCCAACTCTTGACCGTATCTGCCTTGGGCAGCACTATACCAAGGGTTTAGGAGCTGGTGGCAACGCTGCAACAGGCATGCGCGCTGCCACTGAGAGCGCGGCTGAGATACGTGCCGCACTAGGCGATGCTGATATGGTATTTATTGCAGCTGGTATGGGTGGGGGTACAGGTACTGGCGCGGCACCGGTCGTCGCCTCGATTGCTAAAAAACTGGGTGCTCTTACCAGATCGATGCGCTGATTACGGTGCCCAATGATCGCTTGCTACAAACAGTGGCGCGCGAGTATAGCCTCTCCGACGCATTTAAAGTAGCCGATGACGTACTGCGCCAGGGTGTTCAGGGCATTGCAGAGGTAATTAATGTACCAGGTATGATCAATGTGGACTTCGCGGATGTACGTAGCGTATTACGCGAGGCTGGTACTGCATTGATGAGTATCGGTCAAGGGAAAGGGCGTAATCGCGCTCAGAGGGCCGCTGAAGAGGCTGTTGCCGGTGGCTTTCTCAACGTGACCATTCGTGGCGCTAAACGTGTGCTCTTTAATATTAGCGGCGGTGAAGATATGACACTCTTTGAAGTGAATGAGGTTGCAGAGCGCATTGGCGATGCTATCGATAGTACAGCGGATATCACGTTCGGCGCTGTTGTTGATCCTAATTTGCAGGATACGATCCGTGTGACGTTGATTGCAGCTGGCATGGACGAGGTGACAACGGTACGGTTGCAGGCCGTGCGGCCCGATCAATCGCCACCACGACCTGCTACACCCACCAACGGACCAGTTCCGTCATCCTACAAAGCGCCACCTGTTGCACCCGTCACGCCAATGCCACCACGAACACCACCGCGTGGCGTGGGAAACCCAGCACCGGTGCCACCAGTAGCGCCGCCTTCAACG
>VBJK01000294.1 GCA_005879655.1 Chloroflexota bacterium
TGCCTTCTGCTTTCTGCCTTCTGCCTTCTGCCTTTCGGCTCGGCCATTGACTCTCGCTCTGGCCTGACGTAAAAACTATCCAGTCTTAACAGCACCCCAAACAGGAAAAGAGGAAATGCATAGCATGAATATCAAACTCTCCATGAAGAGAGGAGTGCGCGGAACATTTCTATTTACTCTCGCGCTGGCTCTAACTGTATTCGTCGCTGCCTGTAGCAAGAACGCGAACACAGGCAATAGCTCTAACAGCACAAACTCATCCAACTCGACCACTAATACGTCTTCCACGAAATCGGTAGGCTCGTCTCCGACGGATGCGCTCAAAGCCTATTACGATGCGGCGAAGAGTAAAGACATGGAGACGGCGAAAAGGTATCTCTCGCACGCCACGATCCAGATGATGGAAGACATTGCCAAAGGTCAGGGCAAGACGCTTGACCAGATGATGAAGGAAGGCGCAGACCGTGATGTACAGATGCCTACGCCTGAATTTTCCAATGAGAAGATTGACGGCGACACGGCAACTGTTGACATCAAGGCTCCGAATCAACCTCTGGTGACAGCGCAGTTGGTCAAAGAGGACGGCATGTGGAAGCTGGCCGTTGATAAGATGATGGGCAAAGCAGGAGAGGCACATCCCGAGAGCAGCAACGAAAGCGAGAAAGAGAACGGAAACGACCATCATTAATTTAACTCGCGTGTTCAGGCAGGATAGGAATCTCTGCTTTCTCAGCTATTGACTCGACAGCAGATTTAGCTTAGAACCTAGCTTGCTTTAACACCTTTACAGCTAGAGTAGTAAGGAAATCGAATAATCATGAGAAGAAGCAGACTGCCCATCATTGTGCTTATGCTTGCGCTTGCAGCCATGTTGTCAATGGCATGCAGCAAGGGCGGCGGTGGCGCAACCCCAACGGATGCCCTCAAAGCCTATATTGACGCCGCAAGTAAGAAGGATGTGGCGGGCATGAAGAGCCACCTTTCACAAGGGACGCTCAAGTTAATGGAAGAAGGCGCGAAGGCTGCGAATAAGAATCTGGACGACATGCTCAAGGAAGAGTCAGGCCAGATGCCCCCCGAAGCGGCCAATATCAAATACAGTAACGAGAAGGTCAATGGCGACAGCGCCACAGTTGACATGACCGCGCAGGGTCAAACGGCGACCATGCCTCTGGTTAAAGAGGGAGGCGAGTGGAAACTAGCGCTCGACAAATTCATCGAAGACATGAAGAGCAAGATGGGTGGCTGAGTACGGAAGGTAAAAGGTAAAAGGCAAAAGGTAAAAGTGAATATTGGTCTCGGCCTTACTTTTACCTTGTACCTTTCTTTTCTCACGAGCCGAATCTCGTAAAGCTTAGACCAACGCTTACCTGTCACGAAGAGACGGTCGTTTTTCGAGTCGTAGGCGATGCCGTTCAGGACGTTGTCTGAATCGTCTGCGTCCTCCGGCTGGCGAAGACCTGTGAGGTCAACCCATGCTGTGATCCTGCCTGAACTCGGATCAATGCGAACTATTCTGTCCGAGTGCCAGATGTTCGCGTAGATTTCGCCCTTGATGTATTCCAGCTCGTTCAAATCCAGCAGCGGCTGACCCTTATCCAAAACTTCTACGGTGCGCAGCACGCTGAAACTTTGCGGGTCTATAAAGCGCAGCTTGTCCGTGCCGTCGCTCATGATTAAAGACTGGCCGTCATTGGTCAGCCCCCAACCTTCCCCGTCATAGACGAACTCGCCCAGCCGCTTAAAATCTTTAAGATCGTAAATGAACCCTTTGTGCGCCTGCCAGGTCAGTTGGAAAATTCTGTCGCCTAAGATGGTCATGCCCTCCGCGAAATACTGGCGGTCAACATCCACCTTTTTCTTCACCTCGCCGCTTTTGAGATCAAGACGGCAGAGCAGGGATGAGCCATACTGCCCTGTGCTCTCGTAAAGTTTCCCATCGTAATAGACCAGCCCTTGCGTGAAGTGTGTCTTTAAGTGCGGCCAACTGTTGACCACTTCGTAGGTATAAACGGGGACTTCATCCGCTCTGGCAATGTTGCCTGTCTGCATCGAACTGCTGTTTGAAATGTTTTCTGCTCGTGGCGAGACAATCGCTTGCGCTTGCGCCGACTCCTGTCCGGCCTCGCAAGCGACTACAAGTAGGAGCGCGAAGGCGTGTAGCGTCAGACGAAAAAATCGGCGCATGATTATCTTGAAAGAGAACAAAAGCATCAGCACACACGGCCTCTGGAATTCACTTGCCCCGCAACCGGCGAGTAAGATGTCTTTTAGGCTAGCGCGAGATGCTTATGCCTTGAAGCGCGAGCTTAGCTAATTGGCTGCACGCTTCTGCGGGGTCTTCGCATTGAATGCGCTCTCAATGGCTGCGCGCAGGCCTTCGGCGGTCATATTACGCAGACGCACGCCGTTGATGAAGATGGTCGGC
>VBJK01000227.1 GCA_005879655.1 Chloroflexota bacterium
CACCACATGAATATGTTCTGCTAATTTTCTGTGAGTAGAACAGGCACGATTTGAGAAGAGAATGACAATGGACAGAAACTCGCTTCAGGAGCCGTACACAAGCTTGCTGATGGGGATCGGATCATGATTGGTCAATAGAACTTCGCCTTTTCCAACACGCCCGATCCCGACTTGGCGCTGCAAATAGCAAGAATGTCCCCCTTCCCAGTTGCGTGGTGTCGAAACAAGGCTAGTATTCTGAAATCTCTAGTTCAACCGCTGTTTTCGTCAGCAGTCGGACTGTCCATCAATGAGCCACTACCTGCCGATGGGTGCACGTCATTTTTTGCGCAACTACGATCTGCTTGGCGCAAAAAAATGACGTGCACCCCTATCTTCTAAGATGCTGTAGCTTGTGTAGAAGTGTCAGGTATATCGTTGCTATCCTCTTCCCGATACGCCTTTTGCTGGTAGCCCAGCAGTAGCAACAGAGGAGAAACCATCATCGTTGTCACAAGAGCCATTATTACCATTATGGCGAACATGGTAGGCGAGAGAACACCCAGGTCCAGCCCGATGTTGAGCACAATCAACTCTACCAGTCCACGTGTATTCATCAGGATACCGAGGCTCAGGGCATTGCGCCAGCCTTCACCCATGAAGCGCATAGCAAATATAGCACCAAAGATTTTCCCCGCACAAGCAACCACCAATACGAGCAGGCAGATGAGCCATAACCAGGGAGAGCTAATCAAGGTGATCTCGGTGCGCAATCCACTGAAGATGAAGTAGAGTGGAAGGAAAAGCACCCCACTAATCCGGTCAAACGCACGAACGAGTTCAACAAACACACCTTTGCGTGGCAGAACGATGCCCATCAGGAAGGCACCAAAGACTGGGTGAATACCAATCGCACCGGTACAGTAAGCCGAGAGCATGAGCAAGACGACACCCAGGACCATGAGCAACTGCTTGGAACGAATATGCTGATCAGCCCTGGCAAGCAAAGGGCGCACTCCCATTAGTATACACATGGTAAATATTAAGGTAAGACCGACCGTCAGGACAACAGATAGCAGGCTCTGAGAATGGGCCACGACAATAACCAAAGCTAGCAGACACCAAGCGAGAACATCATCAACGGCAGCACAGGTCAGTGCGAGTGTCCCGATTGCAGTGCGGAGCATCTTTCTCTCAGTGAGCAGGCGTGCGAGAACAGGAAAAGCCGTGATGGACATCGCCGTCCCAACCATGAGCATGAAGGAGATCAGCGTGGCTTTTGGCCCACCCAGGCTGGGGAAGAGGAAAAACGCCAGCGTCACTCCCAACAGGAATGGCAGAACAATACCACTGATCGAGGTAACGACTGCCATCCGGCTCTGGCGTAGCATCATATGCGTATCCAGGCTTGCTCCCAGAGAGAACATATAGAGCACCAGGCCAATATCACCGAGCGTTTGCAGCGTTGGCAAAGCCGAGAGAGGAAAAAGGAGACTTTTCACGTTGGGCAAGAGTACTCCTAAAAGGGAGGGACCTAATGCCAGTCCTGCCAAAATTTCTCCAATCACCCACTGCTGACCAATGCGCCTGCACAGAGCACCAAAGAGCTGAACGACGATCAAAATGATGACGAGCTGGAGGAGAATGGTTGCTGTAAGCATAAGGGTTTCTCATCTCTTTACAAAAAGTTAACGGTAGATAGTTTATAATAGCTGAGCTATCGCTTGATACCATCTTCAATTGCGGCAACACTGCAATGAGAAAAATTCAGGCGCATACAATGGGCTGCATTGCGATCTTGCCCAATACCAAATGCATGACCAGGCAAAAAGGCAATCTGCTCCTTTTCTATCGCCACCTTGAGTAGTTCGCCAGTGTCTATGTCATCGGACAGTTTCAGCCAGATGAACATTCCATGGCGAGGCGGTGAGTACTGTGTGGTTGAAGGAAAATGCGTACGGAGGAGTTGAAGCATCGTATCCCGACGCTCCTTATATCAAAGTGATCTGGATCAGGAAGTATCGAAATGGACTGGATGGTCTGAGCGCAAACGACGGTAAAGAGGATACGGATTGGCAAAGAGTGTATCACTTAGCAGATCATAATTACGTGGCATCAGAAACTTCTCTCTTCTTTCGCATATCTCAGATATGTACAAAGCGTAATACAGATAAAAACATGTTATCACCAACAACATGTTTTATCAATACACTCTTGCAATTTTTGTTCTAATAACCAAACATAAGGCTCAGTTACCAGCGAAACATGATCACCACCAATCTTATGCACCTCTCCTGGCTCTGGTATCACGGAATTATTTTTTATTTCTCAAAATAAAATACGTCTACTTATGTATAATGTTGTTCTTTATCGTCTTATGGAGTGACTTTATGAAACGTATTGGTCAATTTGAGATGACAGATGGCGATTATGTCATGATCGAAATTGATGAAGTAGGGGGAGGATCTAGTGTGATTCCTGCTGGCAGGGTAGGGGAGGTCGTAGACCAAGCTAAAGTTCACTTTGAGGATGCTCTGCACTGTGTGCTCCCAGCGCTCAAACGTGTGACTGCTACACTACGCGAACTTCAGCCAGATGCATTTGAAATCGCGTTTGGAATCAAATTTAACACCCAGGTCGGTGCGATGATTGCTGCCATTGCCTCTGAAGCAAATCTTACAGTTACTGTCAAATGGAACAAAGACATGGATGAATCTGCACATACATCATAAACACTTCCGAATAATAGAGGTGTATTGTGAGTGACACATTACGAGCCGGAATAGTCCGCGTACAGGCGGCTAATGGAGTTGGAGCAGGTTTCATCTTGTCTGCTTCCGCCAATACCTTTTTGATCGTCACCTGTGCACATGTGCTTGGTCAATCGCAACCTTCAACAGCTACGGTGATTTTTCATCCCTCGAATGAGACCAGAGAGGTATTTGTGGACATTGCCCTTTGTCATGAAGATCGTGATGTGGGATTCCTGCGTCTGTCAGGCCCATTGCCAGAGGGAGCACGGCCTCTCTCCCTTGGCTCCTCCAAACGATTGTATCGTCATCCTATTCGTACATTCGGTTTTCCCTTACCCGACTGCTATGCCGAAGGCAGGTGGGGACATGGAAGCATTGATGGCTTACTCCAATCTTCGAGCGAATCGTCGGTTCTCCAAATCAGTTCAGACCAGATCACCAAGGGTTTTAGTGGCTCTGCGGTATGGGATGAGTGCAAGCAAAAAGTCGTCGGGATGGTGATCGCCTTTCAGGAACCGGATGAGTGGGGAAAAGGCGGGAAGAATGCTTACGCCATTCCTTCAGAAACGTTGCGTGTGTGATCAAATTGGTCGAGCATTGCCTCTGCAATATCCCAGAGGTGACAGACAAAAACATCTCATACATTGTCCAGGAACCTGCCGCCGTCGAAGGTATCCATTTTGAAGGGGAACTGGCATCTCTTATTGTCGATGACGCTATGAGATCCGCTGCCGAAGCAGTCGAAGCACGCCGCAAAAGGCATAGTGCAGTCTTGCCTTCATTGAGCTTTTGCTTACAAGAGCTCTGGGAAAAAAGAGTTGACAATAGCTTAACATTTCATAGCTATCAGTCTCTTGGAGGCGTCTTCGGGGCACTCCCCACGTTTGCGGATAAAACATATTATGCACTCCCTGAAGCACAGCAACGAATCGCCCGACGTATCTTTACCGATCTGGTCTCCCTGGGGGATGACCAGACTGGTCGTCTTGATAGTCGCGTGCGAAGAACACTTTCTGCACTTTGTCGTCATGAGGGCGAGAGGACAGATGTTCATGAGGTAGTAGAAACGTTTGCCAAAGCCAGTCTCCTGGAAACCCGTCTGGATAATTCTCGCCTGGAAGTGCGTGTTCAAATCATGCACGAGATCTTATTGCGAGAATGGGGTCTTCTCCAAAGCTGGTTACGCGATGATCACCAATTTATTAGTTGGCATCATGAGATTCAGAGTCGCATACAGCGATGGGGTACCAGTCACACTCTCCCAGGACACCGAGACCCGGATCTCCTTTTACGTGGACGAGATTTGACGGTTGCCAGCGCATGGCTTGAAGAACGGATGGCTGATATCCATCCAGACGTGCAAGCTTTTATACAGGCAAGTAAGCTGTTTTTCGAGCAAGAAGAGCAACGCAAGAAACGCTTTGAGGAAGCACAACAACAACGGCAAGTTGCACTGGCCATCGACTTCATCTTCTCAAGCATGGTGGTGCAATACGTGCCCTCGCGTTCAGCTCGGATGACCGTTATCTGGCAACGGCAGGCGCTGATCAGCAGGCTAGAATCTGGGATGTCACCAGTGGGGCGTTACTTGATATCTTGGAACATCACAGACCGATCGATATCATCACTTTCAGTCCAGACGGGACCTTCGTTGCGTTTGCAGATGATGATCATACAGCGATGGTATGGCAGTGGGAACCAAAAAGAAGTCAGCGGTTACGGAGGAAGCAAAATAGCGCCAGTAATCGTCAATGCTCTCATCGGGGAATTATTCGTGCACTCGCTTTTAGCCCGGACGGGAGAAGTCTTTTAACAGCCAGCGACGACTCAACAGCGAAAGTGTGGGATCTCAGCAACGAGAACGAGATCCAGGAAATCAAACGTTTTGAGCACCAGGGACCAATCAAGGCTGCATGTTTTCATGCCGAAGGCCAGTTGATCGTGACGGCCAGTGAAGATCACACAGCTCGTGTCTGGGAGATCAGTAGCGGCCAAGCTATACATTAATTCACGTCAGAAAGAGATTTATAATTTTCAGAAACTAGCCGCTATCATTAAGAAAGCTATGTCTATACCGCTTATCACTACTAGTCCCTACAAGGGTGTGCTGTAACCTCGATTTTTTCAATCCCCCCATCCTTTCACCACTTAATGGGGTCCTACCATATACAAATTCAGAGAGGAGAAAGAGCAATGTCATCACCACACAATTCAGAAGTCACACAAGAGCGTAGGAAAAAGGAGGCTATCCAGATCACCACCGGCTCGCGTAAGAAACGGAGCGATGCAGGGATTGTTCTCTGCAATGACCGCGATGAGCAGGCCCTGACCTGGATAGGACAACAGTATGCCATCCGCCTCGACCATTTACAGTGGTTGCTAGGCTCGCAGCCGGGTCGTGGCGCACAACACGAAGCGTGGATCAGCGAAGGAGCAGCGCGAGCCGTCGTCACCCGATGGAAAAGCGCCGGATGGGTGCAGGCAGAGCGTATCCGAGCGAAGGAGCCGTTCTGGGTCTGGCTCACCCATCGAGGACTACGCAAGATGGGACTGCCGTACACTTCCAATGATCTAGAGCATACAGACTTGGATGCTCTACGCCATCTCCATGCGATCAATGCTATTCGCCTCCAACTCACGCATGAGCAGGAAGGCATACGCTGGATCAGTGAACGTCAGCTCCTCTCTCGCATCGTTCGTCGCAAGGGGCAGACATTGCTCCATCGTTCTGATGGGGAGATCCACTACAGCGATGGCGACATCATCGCCATTGAAGCGGAGATTTCCAGCAAGGGGCCGTTCAAGCTGGCTGAGAACCTCATGGAACTCTTGCGCGGAAAGGAGTATCTCCGTCTCAAGGACGAGTACGGATGGCAGCAGGCGCGAATGATGAGCCAGAGCTACGAGAGCGAGTATGACCAGATCTGGTACTTTGCGCCCAAGAAGGTGCGTCGGCTTGTCTATAACGTGCGGGCTAAGCTTGTGAGTGTTGGAGATCTGGATAGCGCCGAGGCCGAGCGCTTGGTGGTGCGTTGGTACCCGCTGACCCAAACGGATGAGGAGATTGAGCAAGAGGAACAGGAGGATCGTGAGGCGAGGCGAGACCCAGCGTTGCTTGATGCGCCCGTCTCCATCGAGGATGATGACAGATCCCTGGTGATCGTGGCCAGGGTCGGTCATTTGCTCTTCGGCTCGTCCTTGGCCAGGGAATGATTTATGTATCAGATCCATCCCTAGCTAAAGGCGAACCATGTAGCAGGATGTGCCCAGATGCGTATTGGCCGAGAAAGTGCTCAAGCTGGTGTCATCTCCGTGTACAGAAGCCTTATGTCTGCACCACAAGCCTATCTGGTGCATTGCCGCCTCATTCTCTGGGCTGGAGAGCTACCAAAAACCCATTTGGGCTGTTCTCTGGCCGCATGCTGATCGCTTCGACACGCGAGCGTATGGGATTCATCTGGGAGCAGGGTGGTATGCCGATGGACAAGCAGCGGTCCATGGTCGGAAAACCATCGGTTTACGACCAGAAAAACATGACACACTGTCAGCCTATTTATCTCTATAAGAGCCATGAAACAGTGCTGATGCGTGACATGTCATGACAGCGAATATGCACCAGGGCAAGTGGTTCCACCGGACGTGTCATGACCGGCTGGCTCAGGCACACAAGCGCTTCGGGGCGCAAACATTGAGCGAACAGCGGACATGTCATGACTGCGTTGGGGCACTTGCGAATGCATAAAGTGCGGACACATCATGTCAGTATGGCACCGAACGCCTAGTGCACTTCACCCAGTGTCACTCGATCTCAGTACATGATGTCAAGCAGTATTATGCTCAAGGGCTGATCACACTCATGGCTCATCCAGACTCAGCGCTTTAGCAACAATACCAGAGAAAGTTTTGCTCAAGATAATCCCCCAATCGGCTGATAACTCCCCTTACTGTACTCATAAAGCGTAATAGAGCAGAGTGCATTCAATTGATGCCCAATAAGCACCGCCAGTTCTACAGGAATGGCCACAAAGAGATGGATCTGTCTCACACGTTGCTGATCACAAAGTTTCCGACAGATGTGACGAACCTGTTGAGCAATGGCCCGTGCATGAGCAGCATCTCTGACAGATTCACCAGAGAGTTCGGATGACTCTAGTTGGATGCAGTAAGCTGGCGTGAAATTAACCACAGACAATGTCTCTGAGATCGATTGCTTGATGGAAAGCGTCGTAGCAACCCCTATCACAGCTATCTGTTGGTCTCCCTGATCGTTATACGTCCATTCACAGTGCAATAGTTCTTGCTCCGATGGAGATGTTTCCGTGCTCCAGATTTCCTTCTGCCCTTCGAGCAGCAAGGCGATGCCGCAAGTTTCACGAAAGACAAAACCAAGCGCGATAGCAACTGGCAAAATGCCCTTGATAAACAGGTGAATGCGATGGCTAGGGATCTTTTCGCTTATAGTACGCTTGACATCGAGCAATGCAGGCCACAGGATTTCCTCCCATTCCTGTGCAGTGGGTATATGCTCTTTCCCGTCAATAACCTTCTGCCAATCCAGAGAGAGATCAGGAATGCTCCGTGGGGCAGACACGAATGTTCTCAGATATATTGAGGGTTCATAGCTATGGTCTGCATGGATACGACGCAAGTGGAGAGCAAAAGCGTCTTGCAAGATACGTCTGGCTACGTCATTGCGTTTCTTATTCTGCTCTTGCTTCGTCTCGCTCGTCGTTCCATCCGCCAATACAATACCGTTAAAGCGGGACAGATCTGCCAATTTACGGTTGTAACAAAACTGCTGTACCTCCGCAAAGGAGATGCCTTGTAGCAGAGGCACGATATGAAAATGAGGGTCGCGCTTGTGTCGGCGCAATGCAGCGGGGACTTCGACGCGCCAGATAAAATCCGATTGCAGACAGGAAGGGGTTAGAAAGAGCGCAATGGCATCAGCATCATGCTCGATTGCACGTATGATCTCGCCTTCAACTAGGCTCCCAGTTGGCAGATCATCGACATCGCGCCATGAAGCGATACCACGCACATTGATGCGTAGCTGCAAGTCTCTGACAAGCTCCGTATCCTCATGCGCATAGCTGAAGAAGACGGTGGCCCAACGCTGTAAGCCATTGCTCGCTGGTGGCTGGTTCATCGCTGGCTGTTCCACTGGCCTGACCTCCTGTTGCACTCCTGCTGGCAACGCTTTGAACTTCTCAAGGGCACGGCGAATGCCCAACGCTACATCGCGTAATGCTTCGTCCTGATTGCTCCAACTGGTAATCGGCTTCCGATTGCTGGGAAGCGGCTCAAGTTCGGCAAAAGGAGTTCCTTCCCAGTCCACCGGGCGCAGGAGAATAGGGATAACACAGGCACTCTGCGCTTTATGCCGTTCGATTGCGCGTTGCGTCTCCGTACGGTAACAGTAATCGCTGGCCAGGAAATCTGAGCTGATCAGCAGCAGGATGATCTGAGCAGTATTGAGATGACGATCAATCTCCTGGACACTATAGGTGCCGGGCAGAATCTTGTGCTGGTACCAGGGGGTGATCTGTCGTTGCTGGACCAAATGACTGAGATGTTTTTCTATCTCCTCCCGCAATGCTTCGTCTGGTTGTGCATACGAATAGAAAAGTTCGATGGGGCGTTGTGACTCACTCATTTGCTGTCTGCCCTCCGTGCTCATCAAGGAAGGCCCGTAGCTCTTTATACCACGTCTTCTCTGCCGTCACTTTTGTACGCCCGGCTTGCTCTACTTTGTCGATCAGAGCCTGAGCAAGCAGTTGGCGGGCCTCTGGGGATGTCAGGGTTTTCCATTTCTGATAGTAGCCAGGTATCTGCCCTGCCACATCTCTGAGCGCCATCACTTCCTTTATATACCCTTGTGCTATTTTGAGTTCTGGATCGAGAGGCTTAGCAGGTGGATCGATGAAGGCTATACGTCCATAGCCGCTGGACGTTTTTGCGCCAATGCCAAGTTTGTCGAGCGCCTCTGCAAGAATCTGAAAGGTGATATCGATCCAGCGTGTTGGCTGCTCAAAGTCAGGAGCAGAGAGGGCGAGCAGGTAATGCCCGGTCGCGCTGAGAAAAGGAATCGGTGTGGGATCGTCGCTGTCGTATGGTACTTGAGCAGTATTCTGGTAATACTTCTGATGATGTACAGTGATGACATCTGGGACAAGTGCTCTTCCGCCTTGCTCTGTACCAGGAATATAGAGTCCATCGAAGAAGGTAATATAGCCCGCATTGTCGGCATCACCGAAGACCACACGATGAAACATTCCTCCCTTGCGCCATTCATCGCCAAGACGATGGTGGGCATAACTTGCGGCCAGTCCCTTCAACGCACTTGCTGGGATGTAGGGTACGCCATAGGTACGATGCAAACTGATCGATGCCTCTAGCAGGCTTTCGCTACCAAGTCCTATTACCATACGCCCTCGCACCCGCACTTTGCGCGTCTGGGCACGACAATCCTTGAGGATTGCCTGCCAGCGCGTGAAAAAGGCAAGATACTCAGCAGGCTCAGGCTGTTGCGCCACCTCGTCTACTAGCTCGCGCCGACTCTTTGTATCTTCGCGCTGCTGATCAAGCAGATACTTATCCAGCCAGAGACCTGCGTGTGTGCCCCGCTCTTGCCGTAGCTCTGGGGTGAATATTTGATGAATGGTCTTCTGATCAATCATTGCTCCATGCCATCCTGTCTTATTGATTCAGTTACATCCACTTCAAGAATTGACTGCGCGAAGCGTTTGTACCAGAGAAGCGCGGCAAGCATCTGTCTAGTCAGCCGGATATAGCGGCTCAATGGTGCACTCTTGACTGTTTGCAGCAGCGTTTGCGCATTCTCCTGCCCCAGAGTCACGGCAAGATGTTCAAGCAGGCGTCTCTGAATGGGTTCGCCGCGTGAATTGACAAACTCTAGTGCCTGTACAAGCCCTGCCGTGTGAATGAGAACGGGCAGTTTGTGGGCCATCGCACCATATTTTTTATAGTCTTTCTCCTTTTTTATAGAGAGAACCTGCTCATAGGCACTGGCTGAGTATTGCTGGTCAAGTGTCTGCATGGGTCATGCCTCCTTTCCCATCTTGCCATCGAGCAAGACACGACAAAGTCCGCGTCCAACGGTCGCCTTCCCGCCGAACTGCAATGTTGTGTTCGTCAAGCCTTGCAGCACCTCGAACACTTTGGATGCTGTGATCCCCGATTTTTTGGTTGGTATTGCCAGCACAATGCCAGAGAGAATCGTTTCCGTGGGTAGGGCTTCTTCGTACCAGAGGCCACCATCCTGTACCGTTTTGGCGTCTTCTTGCAGTTTGATGCGCGCAGTTATTTCTGTGGCAGCGTCGATCAGGAAATTAAAAACGTCATCATGTACAATGCAGAAGCGTTCGATCAGCATCGTCTGCCAGTCTGTAGCGCTCGGAAATACACGCCGGGCTATCCAGGAAACCCATGCATAGGCCTCAGGAAGAACTGCGGCGGACGAGATTTGAAGATCTTCGAGATAAACGCTGCTATCAACGTCGATCTTGCTTGTCTGGCTGGCAATGGCACAGTGGTCTTCATCCTCGATCACTGGAATGGACCCTTCGGGGAGTGCGAGTTGAGCATCCGCGATGTCGCGGGCAAGGCGACGCAGGATATATGGCGAAGTCACCCAGGCAAAGGTTCCGGCCAGGCTACGAACGGGCAGTAGCAGTAAGCGTTGATCGGAGAACTGTGCGGAACTGGCGTGCAGGTCATTGGTCAGGCGATCTTCCATATCAGGTCCGAAAACCAGACGGCAATCCTGGGGATTCTGACAGCTTGCACGTAAGGTTCCCTTGAGCGATGAACCAGGCAAATAGGGCAAGCCAGTGGCTTTTTCGCGTGCAATAGGCAGATCAATGATCCCGGCCCCCTGACCCGTCCCTGCATGGAGGGGTGAGAGGGCATGCACAAAGGAGAGGCATGTTGTACTCTTCATCTTCTCTATTAAACTTCCTTAAACCATTGCATAAACGCTTGTAATACGTCTGTTTCATTCCTGAGAACCGGAAGCCTTCTGGTGAGCAAGCGAGCTTCCTCTTTCGTGAGCATTCCATCCACAGGCTCTAGCTTTTTTTCTTTATCCTGCAAAACGAGCTGTTGGAGATCAACACGCGACCCTTCAAGGAGCAGAGCTAATCCAACGGCCCGTTTATCACGGCAGAGAAAAGGGCGCAGGATGAGAGGACTGGCAAAACGTTCTTTGCTTTCTAGTACTTCACGTTCTGTATCAGCTTCATTGAGCGTGTAATCATCTGGTGCATCATTGCCTGTAAAGTGAAAGGGAATGGGTAAGCCAAAGGCGGCACGAGGGAACACTTCTGGACTGGGAGGAAAATTCTTGGTCCTTTTTCCGTCTATGCGACGGATAGCATCTGCCTCCGGCCATGCGCTACGGTTATGCTCATCTTTTTGCAGTCGGAAATCCTGTAGCTTTCTTACCAGAGTGTTCCATGCCCGCATAGGATTATCTGTTGGTGCTGTCAAAGCGAGCTGCAAGTCGCTGGTGAGATGAGGAAGACCGGCAGGAAAACTCCCCGCTTTGAGATGTTTGCGAGCTTCATCTTGTATCCAGCGCTTTACATCATGAGATGCAGGCAGCAACTGATTTGGTTCATCATCAATCGAGAGCAGATGGAGCGCACCAAAACCACGCCGCGTGCGCCCTCCCAGACCGCCAAAGGTTTCCCAGGCCCACAGAGCTGCTGCGATCTCCTTAGCCAGATGTTCAGGATATGAAATAGTCAGCAGAAACTGCACCCCTTTCTGCACATCTGGAATAGATGGGTTCGCTTTTTTGCGCTCATGCTGATCGGGCTGCAAGGGAAATGCCTTCCTGGGAGACAACGACCACAATCTGCACCGTTTGATTGGGAGGTATACCCTTATCGCCTTTTTCATAGGCTTTCCCCCAAATCGCATCCTCTCGTTTCTTCATATCAAGATCGCCTTCGGCCTGGCCTCCGCGCATAGCACGCCACCAGAAACGGAGATGGCCACGCACCTCGGTCGCTCGTACGACGCTGATAGGATCGGCTTGATGAGGAGTCACACCCCCACCATAAAGCGGGGTAATAAGCTCATATTTGCGTTTCTGCTCAACGAGAGCAAGCTCGCGGTGAGTGATCTCTGTCGGAGGTGTGACCTCTGGTTGTCTTCTCATGTATCTCTTTCCTCACTGCATCGCTACCGGTTGCCCGGACCATGTTCCCAGGACGGCCAACCCAAAGCCATCACAACGGCTCTGCTCATCATCGCTCATACAGTGCATCCATGTTCGTTCAATCCAGATCTCCAGCGCGGCATCGCTTGCTGCCTTCACAGAGAGGAAGAGGACCGTTCCCGCCGCAGCCAGACGACGCGAGGATTTTGGTCTGCCGAGCGCAAGATCCCACCCAGAAACCACCTGGGGACGGCGTACGGCGATGGCTCGTAGCTCTACATCGACACCACACTGCTGTGCATGGGTCGTACGTAGCCAGCTTGGATAATAGCCTTCCGCAAAATGAGCCGGAGTCAGCAGCACAAGGCGGCAATGTCCGTCACGTTTGATTGCCTGCTTGATCTCCTTGGGGCATGGAGGCAAATGCGCATTGCTTTGACGCCAAGTGACGATACGACGTTCACCACCAAAACTAGCAACGCCCCCTCTGAACGTGACATTGGTCTCATCGACATCGACGGCCAGCGCCAAGCGTCGAGCCTTATGCAAACGCTGCTTTTGTGCTCCGGGGTGCGTGAATTCCAGCCCCGAAGTCCCAAAAAGCAGACCCTCTTTCCCCATCTCTCTCTCTGAATCCATACTCACGTGCAGGCGGCGCTCATGAAGAAGATCTTCACGACCCAGCGAGGAGAGAGGCAGGTCATCTTCCTGTTCGAGTTGCGCGGGATCGATAAGCCAGGTTTGAAATGGCTGCCAGTACCAGTAGCGTAATGCGTGGGCGAGTGGCTTGCGTGGCAGTGCAGCAGCGCGGCTCTGTCCAACCAGGAGCAATTGTTGTTCGCGGCTCTGCTGAGCAAAATCGGTCTGTGCACCAGCGGGAAGAGTAAGCGGGACGAAACGGAGCAGGCGAACCACCCCTTCAGCATCAGTAGCAAACAGCTGGACATCATTGGGCATAGGCACTAACCACGCATTCTCATCGGGGGCAAGAGCATCGCCCTCATCAGCCAGCTGCACGAGCAACGGACCACGAATGCGTATCCCTTTGAGCTGTTTGAGCTGCTCCTTATCATCTTGTTCATACTTGAAGGCCCCATCCTCATCGAGGGCTGAGCGTCTACGAACGCCACCAGCAATGGTTGAAGGAAACGGAAAAGGCAGCGACGCGGCCCACGCGCCAGAATCGGGACTAAAGGGGCGTCCATCACGCACAATCAAGGGGTCGCGAGGCTCAACGAGCCAGATGGTCATAGCTTCACTCCTTCTCCAGGTTGCGCCAGTTCTGCCGCTTCAGCCAACATCTGCGCAATCACCAGTTCATTGATAAATGTCTCTAGCGAGACCAAAGGACGACGTTGTATCTCCCTTTGCTCCGCTAAAGAGCGTACCATGCTAGATGCTTGAAACATATTATGTTGACCTTTTTGCTCCTGCGGTGGCAGGTCCAACTGGACACGTAAAAAGCCATCAATCTCTTTGACTCGCTCAGGCGGCAACTTACCTGCGGGCACAGTTAATTTGCGCATCAAAATACGCAGTGCGTCGAAGCGCATGACGTTTTGCAAGGCATCATACTGCGGATCAGTTTCGGGGACAGAGAGACGCAGCACCAGATCACGCAATTCGTAGGCCATACCCACGGGGAGACTGGCAGCACGGCAATAGGTCATGAGCTGGGATAGACGAACATCGATATTGCCCCAATTGCCAACGGCACGATAGTCTTCGCCACTACGCTTGCTCACCGTGATGGCCAGAGCGTTCTTTCCTGCGCGCTTAGCCTGCTGCTCGGCATCGTGAGCCAAATAGCGGGCATCGCGCAAAGAAGCAAGCTGATGTACAATAGCAATACCGACCGAAAGTGTAGGAGGACGACGACCCAGCCGAGTCCCAAGACCCTTCAATGCATTATGGAAACGCCTTTTCAGTTCAACAGCACACTTGAGAACGGTATGCAGAGGAAGAAACGCGAGCACATCATCACCGCCGGAATAGACTAGCGCCCCCTGATGATCCTCATTGACGACCTTGCGCACGCTTTCAGCAAAACGAGAGAGCGCTTGTGAAAGCTCACGATGGCGTTCATATCCATGTTCTGCCAGCGCATCGATGAAGTCACCCATACTATCACCGTCAGCTTGTAGCAGCGCATAATACGTTGAGGGGCGCTTCTCGCCCAGGCCAATTCTGCGGAACTGCTCATCAAGTGAGCGATAGAAGGTTTGCTGTCCATCTCTGGCCTGTAAAAGCCTCTCATTCAACGTTGTATCCGTGGAGGGAAGAGCGAGCACGTCTGCGAGTCGGCCTTCAAAGAGGAGAGAACCATCATGGCGGTCCAGTATAGGATGAGCCGCGTACTCCTGAGAGATTTGTTCTTTGAGTGGAATGACTGCCAGTTGGTCCAGTTTCTTGATAGAGACATCCCAGGCGGCGCGAAGCTTCTGCTTCCCGGCAGCATCAATGCGCATCATGCGCTGGAGAAAAGGGAGTGCAGCAATATGGGATGTACTGGGGAAATGGGAATCAAATGCGGTCCTACCTGAGCGCTTGAGCAGATCAACACCTGAGAGGCGTTCTGCCAGCCCTGCCACTCCGTAGCGGTGGTAGAGGCGCTGAAGCGTGGCCAGCTATTCGGCGGTAGTCGCATTGGGAGGGGGAGATTCGCTTTCCAGGATCACACTCTCAAGCTGCCCATCCAGAGAGGATTTGGGGGCCTCTGCGCCCCACTTCACTGGCTGAAAAGTCAAGGTGTTCTTGCGTACAGCCATCAATGACTCCAGGTCCTTACGCACCTCATGGTAGGGCTTCTCCTCGTAGGGGAGTGTAACCCACATCAGTTCGATCAAATCATCGATCTGCCGATATGCCACAGCTCTTTGCTCACCGAACAGAGCGATATCTTTGTAGACCTTATCTCTGATAGCATGCAAACGTCGAAAAACGGCTGCTTGTACCTGTACGGCCAGCTCCTCTGGTTTCTGCTCAATAAGGGCGAGGATTCTATTGGCAACGTTGAATGATTGACCTGGTTGTAGCCAAACTGTGTTCTCTGGTGCCGGAAAAATCAAATACCCATTGCGGGCATTGATTTCATGAGCGGCGGCGCGGGAAAGTTCACTGAGAAACCATGAGCCAAAGTGAAGGTCGCGTGTGCGGCGTGCGCTAGCAATAAAGCCCTGGACAGGTCCAAGAGTCACAAGAAAGAGAAAACGCATGCTTCCACTCCAATATCCATAAAGAGATCTCCTTCTAATAAAGAATCAGAAAATTATCCCTTTCTACATTAGTCAAGCTTATATGATCTAGTGAGTCTTGTGCAGAGGCACATATCTAGTAATTCCATAGCCAAACGCTCTGCAAGTGAAAAAACCTTTCTATTTTGTGGTGCTATTATCGCATATAATAAAAAGAAAAGAAACAGTCATAAACAGAAAGTACTAGTTGAAAATTTTGAAACATAGCGACGAATATCGTGTGCGGATTGAGCAATATCTCGGCTTCCTCGGTCAAACACTTGATGAGATGCAGACCAGAGCTGCCCTTATCCTCTTGGGAGGAGCACTCATGGTGACTCAAATAGGAAACCGAGAATCAACACGAGATATTGATTCTGACAAATAGATTTTGTTTGCTGTATAATAGAAACATGAAGAGCAATTGCAGAGAGGAGTAAAAACGATGACACCTCCACTTCCCTATCCCATACATCCCATCGCAGACGTAGCTATACGCATTTCGCAAGGAGAAGATCCCTGGCATGCTCTAGGCAATTTTCTCCATGACTGGTGGTGTTATGCAGTAGACTATCGCCATGACCTTATTGCCAGGCCACCTGCAATAGGCTCAACGTCAGAAGGAAGACGCTGGGCTGCTTTTTGTGCTGCGACCGTCGAAGAGCTTTGTGCTAGAACATCCTTTCCTCGCCCAGCATGGATTAATCAGCAAGACTTTTTTTTAGCACAACCCTGGTTTTATGATCCCCAACCCTCTCAACGTAACTGGCTCCTCTCAACAACACCGGAGCCGTTCAAACGCCGTAATATCTTTGTTGGCGGAAGTGTCCTCGACAATAAGTACGAACTTGAGCAACTCTTCAGCTCGAAACCTCGATGGACTCTATGGTCAGATCAAGAATTACAGGAATTATTAGGATCTACTAGTGATAAATCAATAACACCATAGCACTAACGTCCCTGTTCACCTCTTCGCATCCACTTCCCACAAGCTACCAACCAGCAGATCCACATAGAAACAGATATTTCATCTAGCCTCCCAAGCCTTCTACACCGGCACTTTTTTCCCGATATTTAATATTGTATTGTGTCTCAAGCTCCAACGAGCCTCCCAAGCCATTTAGACACAGCCGTTTAAGGATGCCATTTTCGCTGTCAGAGTGTCTCAAGCTCTAACGAGCCTCCCCAGCCATTTAGACCGCAAAGTTTAAATCTTTTAGCTCCAAGACACGGGGGTCTCATGAAGTGGGTAGACAGCGCGTTACGTTCTTGGTATAATAGAAGGGCAGCCAAGAGCTTGACCAGAGCGCAGAAAAACCACTCTCCGTTCCCGTACTCTCTATACCTACGCACGTTTCTGTCCACCTCTTCCCGAACCGTACAGGCTACTTTCATAGCATACGGCTCTCCAGGCACACAATTCTTCACTGGGTCTCCTGCCGCATCCACGACAACCCAGTGCTTTCCATTTGCGTAGCCCTACACCCCTTCCCCTTGTATCGGGCATTACCCCAATCATTTGAGTACTACGAGTGCTCTGTCACCATGCACCGCAAGGGTGTTTAGGTGATCCCCAAGTTACCTGAAAAGGTTCGTTCTGTGTTTAGGCAGCCCTTGCGTCGTTTCCCACTCCGTGTGGGCTGGTTTCGGTGGGAGTTTTAGAAGGAAGAGCTTGTTTTCCCGCTAACACCGAACACAGGCGGTTATATCGTATCCTGTGGGCCTCGTTTTGACCTCCGCGACTAGACTTCAGACAGTTTGGTCTTTACCTTGCACAGCCTAGCTGACCGACCTCTGGTTTGCGATACTCAAACTTCACCGGCCTTCCTCACATCATGCTATTGTCCCCTCGCGCCTTTCGGCTGAAGGTATCCCTATACTCTTATTTGTATAGGTAAGATGCTGCTTTAATCACTTTACTCCAGTGATATCTCTTCCTTGAAATAGAACCTTTTCTGCCACATGGGCGCACAAGCTCCAACGAGCCTCCCTTGCCCCTTACACCCCGTAGAGGTGGACCAGGAATGACTGCTGGCCCAAGTCTCAAGCTCCAACGAGCCTCCCTAGCCCCTTACACACTCTTATGTTCCATTCGAGATGTCCTTGGGGTTGTGTCTCAAGCTCCAACGAGCCTCCCTAGCCCCTTACACCTATGATGTTGCACACGGCCATCAGTCAACTGCTGTTGTCTCAAGCTCCAACGAGCCTCCCTAGCCCCTTACACCATCGCATCGCCGGACTACCTCACTGAAGAGACAGAGTCTCAAGCTCCAACGAGCCTCCCTACACTACAGTAGCACTTATAAGCAGAGCCATATGAGAGATGAGAGCCAAAAAAGGCTCATGAAATCTCAAAAAACTTGTGACATTCTGTAAACAGAAAAAACCTTGAGAAGAAAGCACAAAAGATCGGAGACCATCATGAAACACCAATATGATACCACAGAAGAAGAAATGCGACCATCGATCAAAGAAATTCATCAATGGAAATGGAGCTTAGAGCAACTGCATCAACGTATCGCCCCTCGCTTCGCACGACCGGAACCACGTCATCATGCCCTGCTCTACCTTGAAGCCATTTTGAGTGAGATCCCCCGCAAAAATAGCTGGCAAATAGCTGAACATGCCCTGCTTACGCGACCCTACGGGATGCAACGCTTGCTCTCCAAGGCTGTCTGGGATGTCAACGGAGTACGTGATGACTTGCGTAAGTACGTGCTCGAACAGCTTGGCACACAAGAGAGCATGGAGGCTATTCTGGTTCCTGACGAGAGTGGCATTCCCAAGGAAGGCAAAAAATCAGCCGGAGTCAAAAATCAGTATTGTGGACTGACTGGATGCGTGCAGAATTGCCAAGTTGGAGTCTTTTTGAGCTATGTCACGAGACGAGGCCACGCCTTCATTGATCGTGATCTCTATCTGCCAGAAGATTGGATTGATGACCCAAAGCGGTGTCGTGAGGCTGGCATTGCTGACGACGTGGCATATCGCCCCAAATGGGAGTTGGCTCTCAATATGATCAAACGAGCAAGACTGGCGGGCTTGCCGTTTGGATGGATAGTGGCTGATGAGGTCTATGGCCAAGCAAGAGAGCTACGCAGATGGCTTGAGCAACATGGTTATGCTTATGCTTTAGCCATCCCCTATGATGAAGCCGTTTGTGTGCAGACCCTCAATGGAAGCTATATGCTGGCACAAGCCAGAGAGCTTGAGATTACTCTGCTTCAAGAGCAAGACTGGCATCGACTGCCGATGAGCCAAGGAACGAAAGGACCTCGCATGTTTGATTGGGCGATGTTGCCTGTGATGCATCAGGGAACGATCGATGGTCGCCACTTCCTCGTGATGCGTCGGTGCATCGATGATCCAAGCCAAACGACCTATTATCTCGTCTTTGCTCCTGTTGGCACCACACTCCAAAAGATGGTTTGGGCCATTGGGGCGAGATGGCACGTAGAGGAAGACCTACAAGCAAGCAAAGGGCTTGGACTGGACCAGTACGAAGTACGAAGTTTCATCGGATGGTATCGTCATGTCACACTTGTTATGCTGGCTTATGCCTTCCTCGTTGGCATTCGTGTCCATGATCAGAGCCATCTTCAGGCTCAGATTCCCCTTCCAACCACTCAACACTCACATCCCCTCATGCCTTTGACCACCTCTGAAATCCAACACTTGCTGGCCCGGCTCTGCTTTCCGTTGCCCTTTCATGCCACACTCGTACAAGCCTGGTCACACTGGCGTAGAGAACACCAATATTGGGCCAGCTACTACCACATGAGAGCGCGGCTCAAAGCTGGATAGCAGAGCTATGCACACACAAAGACAAAAATTTCTCTCTGGGGATTTTCCCCTCTCTTGTTAAAGAGCATTGTCTTAAGGCAGGACTCTGATCCTTTGGTCCTATCCTCAGGTCGTCTCGAGTCTTGTCCAGTCTGATCATTTGACGCGAAAGGAGCGCCATGATGACCCTTGTTTCTCTAGCTGACTGTTGTCGCAGGCTCTGCATTGACAGCAAGACCTTGCATCGTTGGCTCAAGCAGGCCCACATCTCTGTACAACCTCATCCAATGGATACACGGTGCAAGTGTCTGACCCTGGAACAGATCCAGCAGATGGCGGCGGCTCACCACCGCAGCTTGCATGACGCTGTGCACCAGCACTTGCCAGCACCAATCTCTGCTCCCTGTGACGTTGGGGCACATCCCTCTCATCGAGATGAGCAGATGGCAGATCTGCAAGCTCAAGTTGCCACCTTACAAAGTCAACTGAGCCAGCTGACACAACTGCTGCAAAAGGTGCAAACACAGGAACCGAAGGCTTCTGCAACCTTGGGCAACATGCAAGAGAACAAATCCCAGGATAAGTCCCAGAACAAATCCCAGGATAAGTCCCAGGAGTCTTCCCAGGATAAGTCCCTGAAGAAATCCCAGGATAAGTCCCAGGATAAGTCCCCGAAGAAATCCCAGGACAAATCAAAGCCTCCCTCTGCTGCATCAATTGATCGACGCAAACATGTTGTGCCACTGGTTGAATATGCGGCTGAGCGCGGCTATGTCGTGATCAGTCCCGAACTGGGAATGCTTGACTTTCAGCCTGATTCTCCCGAATGGTTTGCTTGGCTCTTCATGCTTCCTTCTTTTCGCTTCGTCGGAAAATTGGGTCATTTTACTGCTTATCGGGGCAACCACTTCGGGCCTGACAGGGCTTGGAGAGCCTGTCGCCACATTCGCAATCACGTCTATCATGAGCCTTTGGGCAAAACTGAGTCTCTTACTGTTGCCCTGCTTGAACAGGCTGCCGCCGCTCTTCAATCGCATCTGAACTAGCTCTCTTCGCGGATGAGCTTCGGGCTTTTGCTCCCGGCCCACGTTCTCCTACAAGTGCCACTGTAGTGTCCCTAGCCATTTAGACGTCAATGACAACTCTGATAGCCATGCTCACTTCGGGGTTTCAAGCTCCAACGAGCCTCCCTAGCCATTTACACGCTGATGGCACTATGAAGATCCGCCCACCTATTCCCTCTGTTTCAAGCTCCAACGAGCCTCCCTAGCCATTTCGACA
>VBJK01000228.1:0-1824 GCA_005879655.1 Chloroflexota bacterium
ATGGCATGAACGGCGTATTAGCGGCAGGCTCACAAAGCTTATCAGAGCAAGGCCCCCCCTCGCATTGATTACCGCCCGCACACGTGCCATTTGAGAGCAGACCGGGATCACCATAAGCGGTATCGCTATATACCGTTGGTTCATGATCACCCGGCAACTCTATACCATTATGCACATCCCACCAGGTCATGTTGGTACCGCCATGCTCCAACCAGCTCATATACACATCGGCCAAAAATAAAGCATTCACAATACTCACTTTCTGTTTCACGCTAATATCGGTGTTGACCTCGCCTAGAAAGAGCTGCATAGCACGAGCATGAGCACCACACGACTGCATAATGGCATTACGCGGTTGTGCAATAAAATTCGGTATCAGTCCTGGTCTGCCAAGTAGCTGAGCATCAGCGCTACGACCGTCGCTTGTACGCAAACGTGGATACCAATGCACATCCACAAAATCTATCAGTGAGCAGGCTATCGACAAAACACTCGTATTCCAATTCGCCATCGGATCACGTGTATTATCTACTATTGGAGTTGTCAGCGAGATACCTATCTTGATAGAGGGATCTACAGCTTTCATGGCCTGCGCAAATTGCAGTACATTGCTTGCATAAGCCGCTGGCCCCTTCTCTGCATGCAGGTCTGCCTCCCACTTAGGACCATAGGAACCATTGCCATAGACTTCATTGCCAATTTGCCAATATTTGATACTATAATGCTTCACAACATTGGCGTAATACACCCACGCTGCGGCCTCCGCTGGATCTCCACCGTTCGTACCTGCTTCATTGGAGCCGTAATTCACGGTAATCAATGCCTGTGCCCCCGTCTTTTGCACAACCTGCATAAAGGCATCGAACGTATTTTTAGCGTTTATGTAACTATCTTTAGCAATACTATGAGATAATGTCTGTGTCTTCCAATGATAGGCATCTGCGGTGGAACCACCAGGGAAGCGCAATATAGTCAGACCAGCCTTATGCAAGAGATTCGGTACTTCAGGATCGAGTAAATGATTATCCCACACCGCTGTATTCGCACCAAAAGCAACGTCACTAATGACTGCACGAGCCTGGCTCGCGTCAATCGCCAGCTGAGCGTTGTCTCTCTGTGAGTTCTCGGCTTTCGTGCAGCCAGTGAATATTGCCGATGAAGCTATCATGATTAAAAAAAGAGCATTAAGCAAACGAACATTGTGTGCAATATGAAAGCTAGTAGTAGCTTGTTTCAGACGTTTCGTCATATGAACTCTCATAAGGCTATGGAATGCATATCCAAAGCGGCCAAGCAAACCATACCAGATATTTCAAGTATAATAACATCTTTTATGCTGTTCTACAAGGAGAAAACGTTTCGCATGACATTAGGGTCAAAACAACAATCTTCCCTAAAAGACAAAATGGCATACATGTGCTAAGATAAGGGTGAGATTTTTCCGTAAACGAGTGGGATTCGTAGAATAACATAGTATGCCAACACTGGATGGATCTGTCGAGAGTATTGTCTTTCGCAACGAAGATAATCATTATACCGTTGTCCGCTTTCGCCTCAATGATAGTGGGCGGCTTTTTCGCGATGACCTGAGTACGATTGTAGGTGTCTTGCCCGGCATTCAAGTCGGCGAACTGCTCTCGGTTGAGGGCGAGTGGGAGCATGATCCGCGCTATGGTCGTCAGCTCCACGTGACCAGTTTTACGCAACGCCTGCCCGCCTCGATACAAGGGATTGAACGTTACTTGAGTTCTGGGCTGATCAAAGGCATTGGTCCCAAGAAAGCCAAATGCATTGTCGAGCACTTTGGGGAGCAGACACTGGCTA
>VBJK01000228.1:1833-19042 GCA_005879655.1 Chloroflexota bacterium
GAACGACTGAGCGAAGTCAAAGGGGTCAGTGCGAAAGACCGCGAGCAAATTATTAAAACCTGGACGCAACAGAGCGATATCAAAGAATTGCACCTCTTCTTACAGTCGCACGAGGTATCAATCAATGTGGCTACACGCGTCTATAAGCAATACGGTAAAGAGTCGATTAAAGTGATTCGTGAGAATCCCTATCAGCTAGCACAAGACGTGCAGGGCATTGGTTTTCGTACTGCTGATGAGATCGCGGTGAAACTTGGCCTCCCTCACGATAGTATCCCGCGCTTATCCACAGGACTAAAATATGTGCTGACTCAGGCCGCAAATGAAGACGGGCATTGCTACTTGCTTGAAGGCGAGTTGCTGCACCGTGCTGCCGATATCTTGAAAGCCCCAGTTGAAGCGCTCACGATCGCCATGGAACAGCTGTACACTGACCGCGATGTGTTTATCGAGCCGCCGTCTTCGCTTGCTGAGCTAGCACCCCCATTGCCTTTGCCACTAGCTGTTGCAGATAAAATAGTTGTTATACCTGAGAGCAGCATGTCAGACGAGGAGCAGCCACAATCTCGCATTTATTACGGTCCATTCTGGCACGCGGAGAGTGGTTCGTCGCGCCTCCTACGCCGCCTCGTGCAAACACCTAGCAACTTGCCGCCCGCATCTCAGCAGATGTGGCAGGCTGTCTTTAATTTGCTCAAAGAAAAGCGCAATATGCATCTGACCGATAAGCAGCGCGAAGCCGTACAGATGGCCTATGGGCAGAAGGTCAGCATCCTCACTGGCGGACCAGGTACCGGCAAGTCAACTTCGATGCGCGCATTATTAATGTTGCTGCACAAAAGGAAGATTGATGTTGCACTAGCAGCTCCTACAGGCAGAGCTGCCAAGCGCCTCACTGAAGCAACTGGTACACAGGGTACGCCATATGAAGCAAAAACTCTCCATCGCCTGTTAGAGTATGCACCGCACGATAATAGCTATCAACGCAACGAGAACCATCCGCTACCGCACCAGTTTGTGATTATCGACGAGTTCTCGATGGTTGATATCCTGCTCTTCTACCATCTGCTGAAGGCGCTCCCACGCGAGTCACACCTGCTGCTCGTCGGCGATGCCGATCAATTGCCGTCAGTTGGTCCTGGCAACGTCTTGCGCGATCTGCTCAAGAGCGAGATCCTGCCGACGGTACGCCTCACCGAACTCTTTCGCCAGGCACAACAAAGTAGAATCATTGTCAACGCTCACAGTATCAATGCTGGTCAGATTCCCTCAACGAGAATCGAGGCCAATAGCGATTTCTTCTTCATGTCAGAAGATGACCCTGTAAAAGCTCAGCAGCTTATTCTTGACCTTGTCCAGCATCGCTTGCCTGCGCGCTACCATTTTGATCCACTGCGCGACATTCAGGTACTCTCCCCTATGTATAAGGGTGCGGTCGGTGTGAATGTACTGAACGAGACATTACAGCAACGCTTGAACCCGCAGTCGTCCTCGCAGGTCGAATGGGGTGGCCGCCTCTTTCGTGTGGGTGACAAAGTGATGCAGACCCGTAATGACTACGATAAAGGGGTCTTTAATGGAGACGTAGGTTGGATTCGTCATCTTAATAAAGATGACTCCACTGTTAAAATTGAGTTCCTGGAAGAGGCCGGACCATCGCTGATAAGCTACGATTTTCATGAATTGGATGAGCTAGTACTAGCCTACGCAGTGACCGTGCATAAGAGTCAGGGTAGTGAATATCCTGCTGTCATTATTCCCCTTTTCAAGGAGCATCGTATGCTGCTACAACGTAATTTGCTCTATACGGCAATTACACGTGCAAAACGCTTCTGCATACTAGTTGGACAGCCGTATGCTCTCGAACTCGCGGTAAGGAATGATCGAGTTGCGCTACGCAATACCGGCTTGGCGGAGCGCCTCCTGCAATTGTGCAAGAACGTTGTCAGGATATAAATAACGTTCCGGTTACACTTGCTGAACGCTGACATCACAGATAGAATATGCAAGATGAACATTTTCGTTACCAAGTAAGGTTATACCTACTTGGCATATATCACATTCGTGATCATCTATCTGTGCAGGCCAGTGCAAGCTTGGAGTAAATAACAGAGATGTTTGAGGAAGGATTGTCTATGCCAGGAACTGAGACAGCTAGTTCAGGTATGAATGCGGCCTCTGATTATGCCTATCCAGAGGTGTTAGTTGAAACTGATTGGGTTGCTGAGCACCTCAACGATCCACATATCCGCTTGATTGAGGTGGATGCAGATGTATCACTGTATGAGGTTGGTCATATTCCTGGCGCAGTGAAGCTCGACTGGCATGCTGACATACAAGATCAGTTGACCCATGATGTTGTGGATCAAGCGAGTTTTGAACGGTTAATGAAGCAGTGGAGCATTGCCAATGATACAACCATTGTGTTTTATGGCGATCAGCATAACTGGTATGCCTGCTATGCTTTCTGGCTTTTTACGCTGTATTGTCATCAGAAGTTGAAGATTATGAACGGCGGACGCAGGAAGTGGAAAGCTGAGCAGCGCAGCATGACGAGCGAAGTACCTCATTTTGCGCCAACCACCTACCGTGCGCAACAACCGGATAAGCGTATTCGTGCGTATCGTGATAATGTTATCTATGCTTTGAAGAATCCTGGCCGCCGTTTAGTTGATGCACGCTCGCCGCAGGAATACGCTGGCGAATTACTCTATATGGTGGAGTATCCACGGGAGCGTGTACAACGTGTCGGCCATATTCCAGGGGCGAAAAACATCCCTTGTGTGACGGCTACTCGCGCTGATGGCACATTTAAATCTGCTGAAGAATTGCGGCAGATCTACGGTGGCCACGATGTCACACCGGATAAAGAGGTCATCGCCTACTGTTGGCTTGGTGAGCGCTCAGCCCATACCTGGTTCGTGCTAACGAAGTTGCTTGGCTATCCTCGTGTACGCAACTATGACGGCTCCTGGGCTGAATGGGGCAATATTGTAGGCGCGCCGATTGAGAGGTGATGGAGAGCATCATATTATTCCTCTTGCGGCCTCTCTCCCCATGCCCTGAGAAAAAACCACATCCCGCAGAAATCATTTGAAAGCATTTCTGCGGGAAGTTGTTGATAGAGGCGGTTCAGTTCCTCTCCTGTGACTCCGACCATGCTAATGAGAAATGGTTGCACGAGTTGATACATTGCTATGATATTCTGATAGGCAGGATGGTGCGCTTCCGTGCCTGCTGAATACTCCAAGGAGAGTGCCTGCGCATGGATGTTTTGATAGCCAGCCTTGCGCAGGAACGGCTGCAACATCACGGTTGTTCCAAAGGCACTGGGGGAGATGCCATGTTTCGCCAGATGCATGGCTTGCGTCATCAGTACGCTCAGCCGCTCTGAAATTGGGCCATTACTGATCCCCCAGTCTGCTTCAGTGAGACAGATAATCCCCCCAGGTCGCAGAATGCGGTAACTCTCGCGCAACAGGATTGACCAGTCCGCTTGTGTGAGAAATCCGTTCAGCAGGCGTCCATGTACCAGATCAAACGAGTTGTCAGGAAAGTTAAGTGGTTTCTTGGCATCCATGACGCTAAAGTGTACATTGGGGATTTGCTGTATTTCTGCCTGACTTTGTGCGAATGCGATCACACGTTCACTAATGTCAATCCCTCTCACCTGGGCAGAGGGAAACGTCATGGCAGCTTCTCTTGTCCATCCTCCAGGTCCACAAGCAAGATCAAGGATGTTTTGAAGTTTAGCGCTGTTAGCCAATGGAGGAAGCAGCCCTAGAGCCTTGGTAAAAAGACGATCCTGATGCAGGAGACGAGCCAATTCCGCTGGACTTTCTACATCAATAATATAGGAGTTCTTGTCTTGCCCGTTCTCAGATGATAGTGTTGACATTGCGTATCTCCTTCCTTGCTCATACTGCCAATCAAGCGACTAGAAATGACAAGATGCACTGTCGTTCACAACAGCTTTACCAATCCCTGTATCCCCTCTCTGCTGTTGTGAAACGAGCGATATTAGCTCAGCTTCAAACTGTTGGCGGACGACTCGCTCTGCCTGCTCCCAATTAGCAAGAGACTCATCGGAGCTGCGTTTACACTGCATCGAAACCCGATCACAGAAACCAGCAAGATACGTTTGCTGTAGAGAGGCAGAAGGCATCATATGCAACGTGCACTGTTCTGGCATATACCATTCATCATCCCTCATAGCAATCGCCGCCAGTTCACAATAGCGTTGCAGAATAGTTAGAACATGTGCCGTAAAGAAGTTGGGTGGGGTACTCAGAATGAGAAAGCACCCTGCAACCCGCCCCTGCTTCTGAATAGGCACGGCAGCACCACTCGCGGAATGTTCATTCTGAAATACAGAGAGGAGTGCAAACCCCTCTGAGCCGCGATGCGCTTGGATTATGTGGGGACGGAGTGTCAAGATGGCTTGGCTTGCGAGTGATTCTGCACCGAGGAAATAATGCTGGGACTGGAGAACATTGCTCCAAGGGGGTGTTCCCAAGGAAAGACGCTGGCTCAGCGTTCTTACCGGCTGACCAGGAATAGGAGGAGTACACGAGAGAATTACCACGTAGATCCCCTGGCGGTCCGCATCAAGATGTCCAACCATTTCAAGCAAGATCAGTTGGCAGAGCGTCATAAATCGTAAAGGTTCAGGCGTAACAACATTCGCCTCTATAAAGTGCGAGTAGAAGGTTGACGAAATGTCTGGTCTTTTCACAGAAAGCAGTTGCTCGATCCCATATTTTGCGAAATTGGGGTCACGTTCCAGACAGGCAAGAAACTGTGCTTGTGTGTTTGTCGGCAACACTGCAAGTAGTTGCCGTATCCGACCAAGATGGGGGAGAGTAGTATTGCCACGAATCCAACGCTCCCAGGTCTTCTCTTGGATACCCAGAGCTTTGATAATCCGTTGTTTCTCCTCGACTTCCAAATCCCTCAGCAGGTCGCGCCATGACAGCAATCGTTGTGACATATATACTCCATTGATGGGAGAATGCTCTTTCTCCTTCTATAATACTCAAATTAGCAGCTAGTGTCGAGTGAAAGAGACCCATTTTCCAGGCTTTTTGAAAGTGGTTGGTGCTAGTGTGAGAACAGTGAACCAATAAATCAAGGGAAATGGACATTTTGCAAGAAATGTCCAAAAATACTGTCTTTTTCCTTGGACATTTCTTGCAAAATGTCCAAAGTAATGATATTGTATTCTCGGTAATGGATGTTAGTAATAGAAGGCAGATAGGCATGCTTCAAAATAGTGCAGAGGCAAGCAAAGGGGTTCAAAAAACCATTCTGGTCGTTGAGGATAATGCTGCCATAGGAAATATGCTCGTGGCGAGTATTTCTCTCCTGTCGCCGTACCGTGTCGTCTGGGTGAGTAATGCGACGCAAGCACTTGAGGCTGTCAGTTGCGTCATGCCTCAGTTGTTGCTGATCGATTACCTTCTCCCAGATATGAGTGGTATAGCCCTCTACGATCGGCTCCATACAGATAAGGGGCTTGAAACCCCTCCAGTTATTTTGATGAGTGCTGCCCTAACCCTACCTATGAATGAGCTTGTGATGCGCAAGTTGGCGAGCATCGAGAAACCATTTCACCTTCGTGAATTAATTGACCAGATGCAAGCACTAGTCTGTTAGAGTATGAAAAAAGCTGGCGGTGCAAAAATCTTGTTTGGAGCATGATAGCAAAATAAGAGTAGAGGAGATACAAGCTACGCAAGCGGCTCTCCTCGCTAGAAGTTGACGTTATTTTCTACATACTATAGAAGACCCATTTTTTGCTAGACGACCATATTGCGCTCTATAGTAGATAAGCGCTTTTTTATCCTCTACAGTATTATGAAGGGGGGTTTCTATAAGCGTTGACAATTCGCTCTCTGCTTCATTGGCAAAGACGACTTGCTGTGTGGTTCCCATCGCTACGACTTGACCGAGGAATATCGCATGATCGCCGCCTGGATATTCGGCCACAACGCGCGCATCGATAAACGCGAGGGTATTATCGAGGATTGGTGCTCCGGTTGCCGCTGTATGGTAAGGAGTACGACAAAATTGCTCAAAACGTTCCGCTGAATGGGTTGCGAAACAGCGCGAAAGATGCTCTTGCTCTTCTGTTAACATGTTCACGGCAAAAACTTGGCTCTCCCGGATAAGTTGGACGGTCTGGCTGGCAAGGTCTATGCACACCAGGATCAGTGGTGGCGTTAGTGAGACCGAACAAAATGCATTAACGGTTAATCCTCCCAGTTTATCCTGGTAGCGCGTAGTAACGACTGTAACACCTGTGGCGAAGCGACCCATCACTCGCCGAAAAAAATCTTTTTCTATTGTCATCAATGAATCCTTCATATTAGAACGCTTCTGACCGTGATATGGTAGAGCGACCTTTTTATGTACGTAGTATCCCCCTTAGAGTTAGAGTTGTCAACGGTCCTGCTGAGAAAGGGGGAGTACGTCATTGTTTGGCATTGAAGAGAGTAGTAGCACACTCCGTAGAAGCGCACTTTATTGCGCAGTGTTCCCAAAAAGGCTCATAGCCGTGCAATTTATCACGCCAGGGTACAAGCTAATAAAACAAGCGCAATGAATTGCACAGCTACAGATTTTTTGGAGGCCACTGCGCAATAAAGTGCGCTTCTACGGTTTTATCTTTCTTTTACATGCACAGCTTTTCTTTGCAGGCAAGCCATCTACCATAGCACAAGCTTTTGCTAGCGACCCACAGACAACGCATATTGACGTAGCGTATCACGAACCTGATCGAGGTGCCTCTGCCCATGTCCGACGCCAAGCATATACAGACCAATTGCATTCAAGGGACCGAAACGAGGAATCAACGTTACAGTCATGTCCAGCTTGGGTTCATCGGGCCAAGCATCAAGGAACGCGCGGCACATACGATGGCACTCCCGCAGACGTGCCTGTACCAATTGCACGGTAGATAGCTGTTGCCAGGGCATTTCTAAGCGCAGACGCTCCTTAACCTGCACGCCACGAGCTAATAGCGCAGCAACAGTAGAGCTTTCCTCCAGACTTGCCGTCAGGTGAGTGACGACATGATTTAACGTCCAGCCCTGCTCACGGTCGTCTGAAGCAACGGGGTCATGAGGCACGAAGAGTACAGCAGCATCCGTGGCTTTGGCAAGTTCTGAGGCAAAGCCGTCAAAGAGTTCATCGGTCAAGCGATACAAATCAGCGTGTTGTATATCGAGTACCATGTCAGCAAAGTTAGCTTGACCTGCAAAGAAAGCATCGAAATCGATCTTCATAAGAGAGTTCCTTTCGCGCTATTTAGTTGGCATACCAACTTATTCAGTGACAAAAACTGGTAGGGTGATTGGGTCAGCGACGAGCTGTACGCGTCGATCTTTGGCATAATCAAACCAATCGTTCATGAAGTTGCCTAGCGCATAATCCCCAAACCCTTTGGGGGATGGGAGGATTTGGGGACACCCCAAACCCCGAAAGGCGAGGCTTCGCCAAATGCCACCCCCAATCCCTACCACCTCTCTTGTTTCTGCACTAGCGCGACCCGTGGCTCTTCTCCCTGGCAAATTTCTTGATAGGTTAGTGCCATTGTCTGTAGATGGTCGATGGTTTTCATGATATCAGTCAATTGCTCCTAAAAGGTTTTGATTATGCTTCCCTGTTTCTCATCCCCTATTCTATCACCCACACCGGCCCGCCCTACCCCATTGACATATCTCCAGCCCCCTCACTATACTTCTCACTAGTACATGACCCCAGCCAACCAATTCCCAAGAAACACACACACGAGAACAACAAATGAAATCAGCCCCACAATACAATACACCACAGCGGCGCATCCCTGCACTCCTCATCCTGTGCAGCCTAGCAATAAGCCTATGCCTACTCACCCTCGTCGCCATCAGCCTTGGTTCCACCACTATAGATATGCGCACCATTGCACAAATCCTGCTCAATGGTACCGGCATCTTCCACTTTGCGCGACAATGGGATAGCAGCTATGAAGTGATCATCTGGCAAGTTCGTATGCCGGGTGTTGTCAGCGCAGTACTGGTAGGTATGGCACTGGCAGTAGCCGGAGTACTGTTCCAGGGGCTATTACGTAACCCGCTGGCAGATCCTTATTTGATTGGGACTTCTTCGGGAGCGGCATTAGGCACAGCAATTGCGTTTGTCTTGCCCTTTGAGACCATGTACGGCGGCTATTTTCCACTTACGACTCTACTGGCATTTATTGGCGCGCTGGGCACAGTCTTGTTTGTCTATGCGATAGCTCGTATAGACGGGCATACGCCTGTGGTAACATTACTGCTAGCAGGAGTCGTCGTTAATGCAGTACTCGTTGCCGTACAGACACTCATCTTGACACTGGCTCCGCATGCACAGTTCCAGCTTCAGGCACTCTTCAACTGGTTATCCGGCGGAGTTGCCGTCACGAACTGGTTTCCTGTACTCGTGGTTGGTATTATTGTGACGATCGGACTTGGCTGTGCCTTCGGCTTTGCACACGTGTTAGATGTGTTTGGCCTGGGAGAGGAAGGTGCAGCTCACCTGGGAGTACAGGTCGAACGCTACAAATTCGTGATCGTGATTGTGGCCTCGTTGCTCACTGCGGCGGCAGTCTCTATCAGCGGGCTGATTGGTTTTGTAGGACTGGTAGTACCACATGTGATGCGGCTCTGGTTGGGACCTGATCATCGCTTGCTAGTAGCGGGTTGTTATTGCTCCGGCGGTCTTGCCTGTTGGCGTTTTTACTGCTCTGGTAGGAGCACCCTTTTTCTTATTCTTATTGCGTAGAAGTAAACGAGACTATCGATGGTAACTGCAAAGATGCCAAAAGCGCTGGCAAAGCATACTCCTGTACTACAAGCCTGTGATGTCACCTTTGGCTATCAGCAGCAACCGCTGTTGTATGGTGTCTCACTGGCCATACAGCGTGGTGAGATGGTTGCTTTGTTGGGTCCCAACGGCTCCGGCAAGACCACCCTGTTACGTCTGCTCAGTGGAGTTTTGCAGCCTCAGCAGGGCTATATCTTGTTGGAAGGGCGTTCATTGCGGCAGTGGGAGCGGCGTGATATTGCACAACGTATCGCCGTTGTTCCACAGGAATTGCATATGCCATTTGCTTTTACTGTTGAGCACATGGTGGGTTTAGGACGAACTCCCTTTGTGCGCCCCTTTTTTGGCACGTACCGCCATGAGGATAGGCTCATTGTGTGGGAAGCGTTAGAGGTTGCAGGCATTACTGCATTGGCCCATCGTGTCTTCAATGAATTGAGCGGTGGCGAGCGCCAACGTGTCACTATTGCGATGGCCCTGGCACAGCAACCTACCGTGCTATTACTGGATGAACCCACCTCCCATCTGGACATCAAATATCAGATAGAGACACTAGAATTGGTCCAGCGGCTCAACCACACACGAGGTATGACGGTCATCGCTGCAATACATGACCTCAACCTGGCCGCTCGCTACTTTCCACGACTCTTGCTTTTCCAACGTGGTATTGTTGCCGATGCTGGACCAGCAGAAGTGTTAGAAGCGGGTCTGTTACGTCGCGTCTACGGTGTAAATGTGCAGGTTGGGATTCTGCGTGGCGCGACACACCTCAGCGTGTCACCACCGCGTAATGAAGCGGATGAGCACGTTCGAGCAAGCACAACGCAGCCGCTAGTACATGTTATGGCTGGTGGTGGTTCTGGCGAGGTGCTGATGCGAGCTTTGGCCGATGAGCATGTATCGTTTGTCGCCGGGGCACTCAATATAGGGGATAGTGATCATGCCCTGGCGCTACGCCTCGCCGCTGAGCTGATTACAGAACAGCCATATGCACCCATCTCATCTGACGCTCTACAACATGTCCGTGCTAGCCTACAACGAGTAGCGCTCCTCGTGATTTGCCCTATGCCGATAGGCCCCGGCAATGTTGCCCTCTTGCAAGAAGCTGTAGCAGCGGCACAAAGAGGCTTGCTTGTTGTACTCTTTTCATCGCATGAGCATCATTTACCTCAAGCTGGTGACAGGCCGACACCACACACAAGCAGCAATCAAGCCTTGTTGGCCGAACTGGCTACTCGTGATTATACTGGCGGTCAAGCATTAAAGCTATTTGAAATCCTTTTGCAACAACGCTGGGTTGTGGTACACTTGTTAAGTGAAATCCTCGCTATAGTCAAGGAGGAACAAGCGAGATTTCCAAGGGTATAATCATAACCTCAAGGAATGAGTCAGATAACTTGCAATAATGCAATAAATGTGATATAGTAAATATTAATCGACGATGGTAGAGATTTTTTAAGGAATATGTTTCTCTTCCTTAGAAGAGCTAATCTGCCGATTGATACAAAATATTTCTATCTTTTCTTCAGGAGGAAAAATATGTCAGTGAACAAAGGCTACGTTCATCCAGAGGTACTGGTAAGTGCAGATTGGGTACAAGCTCATCTCAATGACCCTCATGTGCGGTTGCTTGAAGTTGATGTCAACACTCGTTCTTACGAAGAGGGCCATATTCCTGGGGCTGTTGGCCTCAACTGGAAAAAGGATTTGCAGGATCAGTTGGTGCGCGCACCCATTGATAAGGCAGATTTAGAGGATTTGTTGGGTAGAGCTGGCGTTAGCAATGATACGACAGTTATCCTCTATGGTGACAATAACAACTGGTTTGCGGCCTGGGCACTCTGGATTCTTAAATATTATGGGCACCAGGACGTTCGTCTTCTCGATGGCGGGCGCGTCAAGTGGCTGGCTGACAAGCGTGAAATTACTACTGAAGTTCCTACTTATGAGCGTACAAACTATACTGCCCGGTGGCCGCAAGAAGATATCCGTGCCTACCGTGACCAGGTGCTTGCTTGGCTGAAGCAAGAGAATATTGCCCTGGTTGATGTGCGTTCTCCAGGCGAATACAGTGGCCAGTTGCTAGCCCCAGAGAATTTGCCCCAGGAAGGCGCACAGCGTGGCGGCCATATTCCTGGCGCGCAGAACATTCCCTGGGCCTCCGCCGTAAATGAGGACGGCACCTTTAAGACCGCTGAAGAGCTGAAAGCTCTCTACGGTGGCAAGGGGGTTACTCCCGATAAAGAAGTGATTGCTTACTGCCGTATTGGTGAGCGCAGTAGTCATACTTGGTTTGTCTTGTATTATTTGCTGGGTTATGACAAAGTTCGCAACTACGATGGTTCATGGACTGAGTGGGGAAGCCTCATCGGTGCCCCTATCGAGAAATAACATTTGCCGTCTCATTGCAAACATAGCAAGCGCCGAGCATCCTCTGCTGGAGGATGCTCGGCTATTTTATTGCAGGTGATGACACCATGCCAAGTTATTGACGCTTCATTTCGCCTATAGCCTTGCTCACATCAATAGGACTCTTGAAGTCTTCTTCAGGTAGCTCCTTGAGTGTTTCAAGTACATCCTGATCGGCCCCTTGCTTCTGAGCATGCTTGACGAGATCCTCTTTCTTTGCAGGATAATCAATACCTTTGAGAGATTTTTCTACTTCAGCCGGACTAACACGAGCCATAGTAATCTTTCCTCCTTATTTCCTAAGAGTACTTCCCTGCAAACTTTCTTATAGGCTTCCCATGGGTGAAGCCTTGAGTTTCCTAAGCAGGAACACGAATGTTGTCATTGAATGGTTTCAATGCTGCCCCATGTGATATACTTTCCATAGTATTATCCTCAGCAGTGACGGGTATGGATGGATGAAAGCTGAACCACAAAAGGATGTTCACACAGTTGAAGTGGCTACATCCACAACAGACGCAATACCCTCGATAGCAAAAGCTCCAGGTCATTGGAGTGTGTTTCGCAATCGTAACTACGCTCTACTGTTTTGGGGCCAACTGATCTCTGCTGCTGGTACCCAAATGCAGATTGTTGCGGTCGCCTGGCAAGTCTATTTATTAACTCATTCGGCTATTGCCCTCGGCATGATTGGACTGCTACAGGCCGTACCACGCATTCTGCTCTCGCTAGTTGCTGGAGTCTTTGCCGACGTATTTGATCGCCGTAAGCTTTTACTGGTGATTGAGATAACATTGGCTATAATGTCCGCTATTCTAGCTCTATGTACGATATTTCATGTCATCAATATCTATATTATCTACATCGTGGTTTTTATCTCCGCATGTGTTTCGTCATTTGAGTTTCCTGCACGCCAAGCAATTGTCCCAACCTTAGTACCGCGTGCACTCATGGCGAGTGCTGTCTCATTAAGTATGGTTATGATGCAATTGACCTTTGCTATCGGCGCTGCGTTAGGGGGCTATCTTGTGGGATGGTTGGGTATCGTGAATACCTATTGGGTTGATGTGATTAGCTATTTTGTGGTGATCGCTTCGCTGCTACTGATGGTTGTCCCCCGTGTGCCTACTGAGAAGAGAGCGCAGGTCGGTATAGGGGCGTTATTAGATGGTATACAGTTCTTGAAGACACATCCTATTATGCTAGCCGTGCTTTCGCTCGATTTCTTTGCTACTTTTTTTGGCTCTCCCAAAGCGCTACTGCCTGTCTATGCTAGCGATATCTTACATGTTGGGCCGCAAGGACTGGGCATTCTGGTCGCTGCTACTTCGCTAGGTGCGCTCGCTTTGACGCCGCTGACCGGCTTGATGAATCATATTTCTCGGCAAGGACTTGGTGTGGTGCTGGCCATATTGGGCTGGGGAATCTGTATTGTGGCTTTTGGCCTCTGTGCTGGCCCACTCTGGCTCTCTACATTATTGCTGGCTGGTGCTGGTGCCGCTGATATGGTCAGTATGGTCTTACGCGGCCTGATCATACAACTGACCACCCCTGACGAATTTCGTGGTCGCATTAGCTCAGTCAATGCCATGTTCGTCATAGGCGGACCAATGCTAGGACAGTTCGAGTCGGGTCTTGTTGCGGGCATTGTGACTCCACAATTCTCGGTGATCAGTGGGGGAGCTGCTTGTATTGTGGCAACCCTGATTATTGCCGCTATCATACCCGGATTGCTGAAAGTGAGGGTAGACTCATAAATCATCGTATTTAAATTTACATTTTAGATTTAAGGGTATTGCATTTTCAGCTTCACTGATACATAATAATAGGTAAATAATTATGTTGAGGAGACCGTGGATATGTTGGCAACAGTTAGGAGTTGTGCGGTTGTTGGGCTAGAGGGCGCATTGATTGAGGTTGAAGTTGATATTTCTCAGGGTCTGGCAAAATTCGTGATCGTTGGTCTGCCCGATGCCGCCGTCAATGAAGCAAAAGAACGTGTACATGCCGCCATCAAAAATAGTGGCAACCTCTTTCCTTTCAAACATATCACAGTCAATCTTGCCCCAGCCGATCTGCGTAAGGAGGGTCCTGCCTACGATCTTCCCATAGCGATAGGAATATTGTACGCCTATGGACAGCTTACACCGCAAGAAGAGCTGGAGGGTCTGGTTTTTTTAGGTGAGTTGTCGTTGGACGGGAGTGTACGGCATACGAATGGTATCTTACCGATGGTTGCCTTAGCCCGCGAGAAGAATGTGAAAGCGGTCTTTGTGCCTGCCGTTGACGCGATGGAAGCGACACTCGTTGAGGGGATTATGGTGTATCCAGTGGAGACGCTAGGCCAACTGGTGGGCCATCTGAATGGCGAACGGCGCATTGAGTCGTATACACGTGATCCCTCTCTGCTTGACCAGACGAGAGAGGCGGAATATACTCAGGACATGGCTGCAATCCGAGGGCAGGAACATGTCAAGCGAGCACTAGAGGTTGCCGCCAGTGGGGGACACAACCTTTTGATGAGTGGTCCGCCTGGTTCAGGAAAAACTTTATTGGCTCGTGCTATGCCTTCCATTTTGCCTCGTATGGTGATTGCTGAAGCATTGGATGTCACGAAAATCTATAGTGTGAGCGGGATGCTTCCATCAGATGTGCCGCTGATTATACAGCGACCGTTCCGTGCTCCCCATCATACGATCAGCCATGCGGGCCTCGTTGGTGGAGGACGTATACCACGCCCAGGCGAGATCAGTCTGGCCCATCGTGGTGTACTATTCTTGGATGAACTCCCTGAATTTGGCCAGAATGTGCTTGAGGTTTTGCGTCAACCGCTGGAAGATAAGGTCGTTACCATTTCGCGTGCTCAGGGGACGATTACCTATCCTGCAAACTTTATGCTGGTCGGAGCTATGAATCCGTGCCCTTGCGGCTTTTATGGCGATCCTGTTAAGGAGTGTAGCTGCTCTACCACGTCGATTATGCGCTATCAGAAGCGTATTAGCGGTCCGCTCCTTGATCGCATTGCGGATAAACGTCGTGTCGAGGATTCGGCGACGATTCGGCGGCGCGTGCAAGCGGCGCGCGATCGTCAACTACAGCGCTTCGCTAGCACAAAATTGACATGCAATGCAGAGATGGGTCCCGCCGAGGTGCGTGATTTTTGTGAAGTTGAGCCTGCGGCAGAAAAATTGCTCAAGGCTGCCATGCAACAATTGCATCTATCGGCACGAGCATTCCATCGCGTTTTGAAGCTGGCCCGTACCATCGCAGACCTGGCCGAAAGTGAGACTATCGCCGCAAACCATGTGGCCGAAGCTATCCAATACAGACCCAAAATTGGCATGTAGTACTGGAACAAGGCAGGGCAAGCACAAGGGATTGCCCTACAGTGGTACGGATCAGTCAGCGGAGTGTGTTCGTCCCATTGTAAGGGCAATCCCTTGTGCTTGCCCTGGCGGGGTATTGTAGGGGCAATCCCTTGTGGTTGCGCTAGCGAGGAAGAGAGCAATTGGAACGTATCAAGCAAGCTCTGAAACAATATTTCGGGTATGATGCCTTTCTACCCGGTCAAGCTGAGATTATCGAGCAGATCGTCGCTGGACGGGATGCCTTTGCCTTGATGCCAACCGGCGGTGGCAAATCGCTCATCTATCAACTCTCAGCTCTGCTCCTACCAGGAGTCGCAGTCGTCATTTCGCCGCTGATCGCACTGATGCAGGATCAGGTAGATCGGCTGCAAGCAAACGGCATCGCGGCCACCTTTATCAATAGCTCGCTGAGCAATGAAGCGCGTTCTCAGCGCGAACGGGATGCCCTACATGGCAAACTGAAGCTTTTGTACGTTGCACCTGAACGCTTACTCACCGCTAATTTTCTCGCTCTACTCGATGAAATTCATAGTCGTATCGGCTTGTCATTGCTAGCCGTTGATGAGGCCCATTGTGTCAGCGAATGGGGACACGACTTTCGACCAGAATATCGCCGTCTGGGACATCTGCGCGAACGCTATGCTGGTGTACCGACGATTGGGCTGACCGCTACAGCCACAGGACGAGTACAAGAAGATATTCTCACAGAACTGCGGCTACACGACCCATTTATCTACATTGCTAGTTTCAATCGTCCCAATCTTCATTACGAAGTACGCCAAAAGCAACAGGGATCGTACAAAGAACTATTGCAATTTTTACGCGAGCTAGCAGGTGCTCCAGCTATTATCTATTGTCAAAGCCGTCGTACCGTTGATATGCTCAGTGATGCGCTCATGCGTGATAACATCCGTGCATTACCATATCATGCGGGCCTGACAAATGATCAGCGTACGGAAAATCAGGCCAGCTTTATTCGGGATGACGTATCAGTGCTGGTGGCGACTGTCGCCTTTGGCATGGGCATTGCCAAGCCCGATATCCGCGCCGTCATCCACTACGACATGCCCAAGAGCCTGGAAGGATACTACCAGGAGACGGGACGGGCAGGCCGTGATGGTCTAGCCGCTCAGTGTCTGTTCTTCTTTCAACGTGGGGATCGCGTCAAGCTGGAATTTATCCTGAACGAGAAGGAAAGCGACGAGGAATGGCTGATTGCCAAACAACAAATGCAGCAAGTCATCGCCTATGCGGACAGTACGAACTGTCGCCGTCGCTTCTTGCTTGCATATTTTGGTGAAACGCTAGATAGTGAGCAATGCGGTAGCTGCGACAATTGTTTGCATCCCATTACAGAATTTGAAGATCGCACAATAGACGCACAAAAGTTTCTATCCTGTGTCTCAAGAACACAACAACGCTTCGGTATGCGCCATATTATCGATATACTGCGCGGCGCAAATACCAAACGCATTCGTGAACTTAACCATGACCAGCTCTCGACCTATGGTATTGGCAGAGACCTCAGCATCGAAGAATGGCAACGCCTTGCACGGGCCTTACTGCAACAAGAACTGATGAGCGAGTCGCAAGACCAGTATCCGGTCCTCAAGCTCAACCGTCTTTCAGTGGAGATACTGCGTAAGCAGCGCAACGTTGAGATACCTGCCGTCCCCAAACCAGCAAAGAAGGTAAGTGAGGTTGAGCCTGTTGCTGTCTCCTCTGAGCCATCTGCAACGCCTTCCAAGACTATACAGGCGCTATCAGCGGACGAAATGGGTCTGTTCCAGCACCTGCGGGTCGTACGCAAGCAGATAGCCGATGCTCAGCGTGTGCCGCCATACGTTGTATTCCCTGATAATAGCTTGCACGCTATGGCGCAGTGGCGTCCGCAAAGCGAGGTGTTATTTGCCCGCTTGCCAGGCGTCGGTAGCCGTAAGTTCGAGGCATACTTTACCCCTTTCACACAGGCGATTCGCGATTACTGTATAGAGCATGGTCTAGACATGGAATTAGCTCCGCCGGAGGAGGAAGAAAAACCAGCAAAGGAGTCGCGCAAGAAAGAGCAACCTGCGCTACCTCCTACGCCCCCAGCACCACCTACACGCCGCGTGACGCTTGATTTGTACAACGAGGGGCATAGCATTGAGGAGATTGCGACTACAAGAAATCTCAAGACACGTACGATCCTGGGTCATTTAGCAGATTTGTTTGAGCAGGGCGAAAACGTCAATCTTGAGCAGCTCATTGCGCCTGAGCGTCAGGCTGTGATTGTGCAAGCGTGGCAGAAGGTTGGTGGGGAGTTGCTGAAGCCTGTGAAGGATTTTTTGGGTGAGGAGTATGGTTATGAGGAGATTCGGGTGGTGAAGGCGATTATGCGGCGTGCGCGTTGATAATAGAAGAAGTTGCTTATGCGCTACATTCGATGCTAGTACAATTGGTCTATTTGCGTTTGCGATAGCATGGTATATACTATAGATAATGACGGACAGCATTCTCACAAACAGAGCCATTCTTGGAGAAAGAAGGCGTAAACTATGGCCATGATGATTTTAGATCAAGATAAATATAAGTCTGCATTCCTGTAC
>VBJK01000295.1 GCA_005879655.1 Chloroflexota bacterium
AAGAGGGCGGGTGCTATCTCATCAGTGGAGGGGCAGGAGGCTTGGCTCGGCTCTTTGTGCAGGAGATGGCCCGACGGGTCCAGGCAGCCACCATCATCCTCTGCGGTCGATCCGTGCTATCTGAGCAACAACGTGCACAGTTAGAACTAGCGCCAAGCAGTGGGATACATCTTGACTACCAACAGGCGGATGTGAGCGATGGGCCAGCGGGCCATGCCCTGATAGGGAGGGTCCAGGAGCGATATGGGCGTCTGGATGGGATCATCCATGCGGCAGGTGTCCTCCGCGATAGTCTCTTGCTCAATAAGCGACCTGAGGAAGTCCGGGCGGTGCTCGCTCCCAAGGTGCTCGGAGTTGAGGTGTTGGATGAGGCCAGCCGAGAGATCCCGCTGGATTTCTTCATCCTCTGTTCATCGATCTCGGCGGTGATGGGCAATGTAGGGCAGGCCGACTACGCCGCAGCCAACGCGTATCTGGATGCCTTTGCACACACACGACAGGCACAAGTTCTGGAGGGATCGCGTCAGGGGACAACGGTCTCGATCAATTGGCCGCTTTGGGAAGAGGGCGGCATGCAGATCGGGGATGAAGCGATACAGATGATGCGAGAGCGCTTGGGAGCAGAGGTAATGGGGACAGAGACGGGGATGAAGACCCTCTATCAGGCCCTGGACTGGCGACAGGCACAGGTCATTGTGCTCCACGGACAGGTTGAGCGTATCAAGCAGCGATGGTTGCACCGATCTCCAAAGCTCCCCAGGGGAGCAATTCCTGTTAAAAGTACCACACATCTTGGTCATGAAGGCCAACAGGAGCAAGTGGGCGGGGACATGCCGTTGGAAGTGGTTCCTAGAGACGCGTTGTGCAAGACGTTGACGCAGAGAGTTTCTCGCTTGCTCAAGGTCCAGGTTGAGGAGATCGATGCCGCGACGGACCTCTCCGAATATGGCTTTGATTCAATCACCTTCACGGAGTTGGCCAATTCCCTCAATCAGACCTATCACCTTGATCTGACTCCTCCACTCCTTTTTGAGCATTCAAGCATAGAGCGTCTTGCTCTCTATCTCCAGACCACTTACTCCGCAGTCCTTGCCCCCCATTTTGCGGAAGCTCCACATCCTGTAGCGCAAGTCACACAGGCTATGGCTCTGGTAGCCTCAGAGGAGCTAGCCCCAGTGATCCCTCTGCTCAGACAACGCTCACGCCTTGCGCGTTCGATTGTGCATAAGCAAGAAGTGCCCGTAGCGGCTTCGCCCATTGCCATTATCGGCATGAGTGGATGCTTCCCACAGGCCTGGGATGGAGAGAGCTTGTGGAGCAATCTGCTCGAAGGAAAGGACTGTATAAGCGAAATTCCCGCCTCGCGCTGGGATTGGCAGACCTATTTCGGCGATCCAACAACTGAGGAGAATAAGACGAACATCAAATGGGCAGGCATAGTGGAAGGCATTGAGACGTTTGATCCTCTGTTCTTCGGGATCTCTCCCCATGAAGCTGAGCAGATGGATCCCCAGCAACGGCTCCTGATGATGTACGTCTGGAAGGCCATCGAGGATGCCGGGTATGATGCCTCAAGCCTCTCAGGAACCAACACGGCTCTGTTTGTGGGCACGGCCAGTAGCGGCTATAGTGAAATGCTCTCCCGGGCAGGTAGAGTCATAGAGGGCTCTTCCTCCACCAGTCAGGTCCCCTCGGTAGGACCCAGTCGCATGAGCTATTTTCTGAACCTGCACGGACCCAGCGAACCGATTGAGACAGCATGCTCTAGTTCCCTGGTCGCTATCCATCGGGGTGTGAATGCGATCGAGAGTGGAGAGTCGGCTCTGGCCATCGTCGGCGGTGTCAATATCCTGGTCTCTCCTGAGCAGCATATCAGTTTCAGCAAAGCGGGCATGCTGTGTGAAGATGGACGTTGCAAAGCCTTCGGAGCCTCAGCCAATGGCTACGTGCGAGGCGAAGGGGTTGGTATGCTCGTCCTGAAAAGACTCGATCTTGCCGAGCAGGATGGTGACCATATTTATGGCGTGATCCTCGGAAGCGCCGAAAACCACGGTGGGCGGGCCAGTTCGCTCACCGCCCCTAATCCCCGAGCCCAGGCCGACCTGTTGATCGCAGCTTACCGCAAGGCCGGGATCGATCCGCGCACTGTGAGCTATATCGAGGCACACGGAACTGGGACTCCGCTCGGGGATCCCATCGAAATCAATGGACTCAAGACGGCATGGAGCGAGCTGGCCCAGACTGTCGGCATGGGACCGATACAGGAGGCTGTGTGTGGGATCGGTTCGATAAAAAGCAACATCGGACACCTGGAACTGGCCGCCGGAGTTGCGGGTGTGATCAAAGTGTTACTGCAAATGCAGCACAAAATGCTGGTGAAGAGCCTGCATTGTGAGCCGATCAACCCCTATATCCAGTTGGAAGGCAGCCCATTCTACATCGTGCAGGAGAGCCAAGAGTGGGAGACATTGCGGGATCATACGGGGAAAGCCTTGCCGCGACGAGCAGGGGTCAGTTCATTTGGCTTTGGAGGAGTCAATGCCCATGTCGTGCTTGAGGAATATGTGCCAAAGACGCAGGCGGAGCGATCGGGAAGCGAAGCTTTGCCTGGAGTATTAGGGCCAACCCAACGGCTACTGGTCCTATCAGCCAGGAACGAAGAGCAACTGCAGGAGCAGGTACGACAGTTACTGGCCTGGGTACGAACACAGATGCAGGCTCAGGGACCTCTGGGGTCTGCAGGATCGGAGATAGTCTCCGACCAGAGGCTCCAGGATTTAACCTACACGCTGCAAGTAGGACGTGAGGCGATGGAAGAACGGCTGGCGATGCTAGTTAGTGGATTTTCAGAACTGGAGGAGAAGCTCTCCAGATTTCTGCAAGAGCCGCAAGAGGGAGGAGACTGGTATAGGGGACAGGTGAGCCGACACAAGGAGACGTTGTCCCTCTTCAGGGCAGATGAAGAACTACAAGAAGCTATAGACAAGTGGCTGAAGCGTGGCAAGTATGAGAAACTCCTGCAGGGGTGGGTGAAGGGTCTCACGATTGATTGGAAGCAGCTCTATAGAGAGC
>VBJK01000296.1 GCA_005879655.1 Chloroflexota bacterium
AGAGGAGCGGATCAGCCTCAACCATCAATGAGCCTGTCAGGGTCCGCTCAGTCCTTCTCACAATCCAGAAGCAACCTTATCCCGACCTCACAGTTAGAGGAAGAGTTAGCCAGAAGTTTAGCTCAAACCTTATGCATGGAACAGAGCACTATCGATGTGGAGAAGCCTTTTGGAGAGATGGGACTGGATTCGGTTGTTGGTGTAGAATGGATACATTCTCTCAACAAGCAGTATACCATCAACTTGAAAGCGGCCAGAATATATGATTATCCTACTATTCGTCAACTGGCAGGTTTCCTACAAAAAGAGATGTCGCACCAATCTGCCCCCAGAAGTCCCATCGCAGATATACCAAGCCTTCGCAGCGAGCTTACCTCGCCTTCCCTTCTCCTACAAGCAAAAGAATCTGTAGCTAGCTCTGTCCCTGCCTTGGGGCAGAAAGATGCCATTGCCATTATAGGGATGTCAGGAAAGTATCCCGACGCCAGAAACTTGACCGACTTTTGGGATAATCTGCTTCAGGGGAAAAACGCCGTTCGTGAAATTCCCTCCTCCCGCTTTAATGTCTCAGACTATTCTGATGCCCATGCATCGACCTCCAGGAAGATCTCTTGCAAATGGCTCGGAGCCCTTGATGAGGTAGAGTATTTCGATCCCTTGTTCTTCCACCTCTCCCCAGCAGAGGCCGAGCTTATGGACCCTCAGCATCGCCTCTTCTTAGAAGAAGGGTACAAGGCCTTTGAAGATGCTGGCTACAGTCCCGGTCTGCTTAGTAACAGGAAATGCGGGGTCTACCTTGGGATTGTGAGCCACGAATATGCTCTGTTGCTCTCAGAGAGTAAAGCTTTGGAAGCGGACCTCCTCGGTACCAGCTCTGCCATAGCAGCAGCCCGTATCGCCTATCATCTGAATCTAAAAGGACCTGCCATTGCGATTGACACTGCTTGTTCCTCTTCATTAGTGGCAATGCATCTGGCCTGTCAGGCCTTGAGATCCCGCGAAATCGATATGGCCCTGGTTGGTGGTGTGACTCTTTATCTCACGCCTGACTCGTATGTTGGCATGTCTAGCGCTGGGATGTTGTCGGCTGATGGTCAATGCAAAGCCTTCGATGCATCAGCCAATGGCTTTGTTCCAGCAGAAGGGGTTGGAGCATTGGTCTTCAAGCGTTTAGCCGAGGCTGAGGCCGACCATGATCAGATCTACGGGGTGATCATTGGATCAGGGACCAATCAGGATGGGGCAACCAATGGCATCACTGCACCCAGTGCCAGGAGTCAGACCGCGCTTGTGCGTGAGATCTACGACAAATATGACATCGATCCCGAAAGCATTAGCTATGTCGAGATGCATGCAACGGGCACCAAACTGGGAGATCCCATTGAACTGGAAGCCTTAGCTACCGTTTTCCAACAGAGAACCCAACGCAAACAGTTTTGTGCCATTGGTTCTGTGAAAACGAATATTGGTCATACCATGGCGGCTGCTGGTGTAACCAGTGTTCACAAAGTGTTGCTGCAAATGCGGCAGAAAAAGCTGGTACCGAGCCTGCATTTTGAGCAGCCCAACCCGCATTTTGATTTTGCAGCCTCCCCCTTTTATGTTAACACCTCTGTCCAAGACTGGCAAAGAGCTTCGGGAACACCGCTGCGTGCCGCTGTAAGCGCCTTTGGTTTTAGCGGGACCAATGCCCATCTGATTCTCGAAGAATACCTTCCCTCCCGACAAGGGGTTGACTCTGTGGCTAGCGCCACCAGGACCGCGAACCTGTTCGTGTTGTCAGCCAAGAGTGAAGACCAATTAAAAAGCTCCGCCCGGCAGATGAGACGCTGGATACAAGCGCATGGGGAGCAGGCTCTCCCTGACATCGCATTGACCCTGCAAGTAGGGCGGCTGGCCATGGAGCATCGGCTGGCCATCGTTGCCTCTTCGCATGAGGAGTTAGAGCAAAGATTAGCGGAGTTCGTTGATGACCACCGATCAACAGGGGTATACACAGGTCAGATCAAGGGGAGCCTGTGGTCGAAGGCAGCCTCCGACCCCATAAGCCCTGTAGGCAATGACGCAGTGCTCTTTGAAGAGGATAGCGATGCACAAACGCTGCTGCGGATCTGGTGCCAGAAGATGCAACTGGAAAAGATTGCCCGTGTCTGGGTGAGGGGAGTCAACGTAGATTGGATGTTCCTTTATACTGTATGGGCGGAGCAAGCAAGCACCCTGCCATATCGGATCAGTCTACCAACCTATCCATTTGCTCGCCAACGCTACTGGGTCTCTGCATCGAAATTCGCGTCTCCACAGACTATGCTCTTAACGCCCAACTGGAAGGAACAGGAAGCCGCCCCTCTTCCCGTCGGAGGAATGGCACCAAGCACCTTCCTACTCGTACTGCTATGCGGATCAACAGACCTCTTTGCCTCACGCATAGAGGCTAAGCTTGCCCCAGACCAATTTGCATCTAGAAGTCCAATTATAGACACACCTTACCATAGCGGCGAGCTTGCCTCGCCATCTGTGCAAACACGCTGCCATAGCCTGTCAAGCACCCAGCCTCGCCGAGAACTGCGCTTCCAGAACTGTGTAGTGCAACTAATCCAAGAGCTGCAATACCTGCTGCGATCCCGACCAACAGGTGTAACGAAAGAGATGGAAGCAAGCCCCACTGTCAGGGAAAGGAATGTAGGGGCCGTGCCTTGTGCCGACCCTATCCCTACTGCCTCCTTCCTAGTACAACTCGTAGTAACACACAGCGAAGATGTGTCCCTACTTGATGCC
>VBJK01000297.1 GCA_005879655.1 Chloroflexota bacterium
AAGCGAGTCATACGCCAGGAAGCTGTTTGGTCAAGGCTCTGCTCTTTATTGTCCACATCCGTGAGTTGCTGCCTGAACTCTTCCAGCCACTTTGGTAGCTCAAGGGTCAGTCCACCATACATGTTAACGTAGGCCATACGGACAAGCCCTGCAACGCGACCACGAATGTCGCGCAGAATCTTCAGACGGTCAGCCAACATTTCACGGCCCGCCTGGTCAGGCTGTTGCTCAATGAAATCGTCCAGCTCGCGCGTACTAACGGCGACAATCTCAGGATGCGCCTCAAGGAAGCTGCGATCATCGTGATAAGAGCCAGCGCCGAGCCACATCAGCAGTGACTGTCCCATGCCGCTTTTCTCCATGAGTCCTGGCTGTACCATGAGCAGTTGTGTCTGTCCCGTTGGGATTGGCGATTGCCCATTGAGTAGTCTCAGCACGATCGATTCGTTGCGTTTGGCAACAAAGATCGTAACGACTGCCGCTCCCAGCGCGCCAAATGCCAAAATGGTGTAAAGCTGGCTGAAGTTGCCACTTTGCAGTAATGCGCTACCCAGTGAAACACCAAAAAGATTGCCAACTCCCTCACCAATGGCAACCGTTATGATATCTAAGGCAAAGGCGGCTTGCCTATATTCGACCAGTGCACCCTCCGCTACAAGTGCATCCAGTGCTGGCAACATCAGCATTTCGGCGAGTGTCCAGAATGCCACAGCGACATAAATAATGACCACACCGGGAAAGAGCGAGAGCAGGGCAAAACCGACGGCAAATGCTACAAAGGCCAGCGTGACCAATTGGGATAGCGGGATACGCAGGTAGAGCACAAGTCTGCTGATAGGAAGTTGTCCAACTACCACTAGCACGGCATTCAGAGCGAACGTCGAACTGAGCAGTTCAGGACGATGCAGTGCTCCACTGATAAAGATTGGTAGCGAAGCATACGACTGTGTATATAAGAAGAAGGCCAGAACAGTGAAGAGCATGACGCGCCATATTGCGGGCTGTTTCAGAGTGAGACGTAATGCTAAGATCCAATTAATAGGCTGCTCGCTTTTGCGCATCTCCATAACTGGTATCCAGAATGCAAGCAATCCTGCTATAGCGTAGCTACTAGCAGCCACAAAGAACACGCCACCTGCCCCCCAGCGCACAAGTAGCAAGCCACCAATACTAGAGCCAACCGCTGCTGCGATATTGACCCCAGTCGTCAGAGCCGCATAACGCGAAAATTGTGAGTCGCTTGCGTTACCCGTACTTTGCGCCTGAGAGACCAGCAGCTTGACAAGCAGGACAGTGGAGCTGTGTCCAAGGCCAATAATGAAAAGGAGTAAGATAACCAGCAGCGGTATTCTGACAGTAGTTAAGCCCACATAGCCTACACTTGTCAAGAACAGCGCTAGCACTATTGCCAAACGTAGCGGTATACGATCCACCACTGGAGCAATAAAGAGGCGAGAAAGACGAAATGATAATGACGTGAACAACAAAAGTGCTCCTGCCTGAGTAGCAGCAAGCTGAAGATCCTGTACAAAGTAGAGCGCTAGAATAGTCATCACGGCATAATTGCCTAGACTACACACACTAAACGAGGTGATGAGTAAATAAAACGGATCAAACCTCTCCCTAATGCCAATTTTCGCCTGAACCTGCATAAATACCCTCTTTCTAACAAACACGGCTGTAGGCTCTCATTTGAGTTTCGCCTAAGCTTCCTTGACCAAGTTGCATATAGCTTGCTAAATCTTTGTCCAGCAAATTTGTTTAAGTCTTATTTATTCCTCTTGCATAAGGGTCCCCTGTCAAGCATACGGTGATGCCATCTTTTTGGATCACGGCTCCGTTGCTTCACAGCTTGTACTGTTCTAGGCGCGAACTTCAGCAGGGGTCCAGAGGGCAGCAGCCACCCTGGCGAGGTTTGGGGTGCCCCCATAGGCGCGAACTTCAGCGGGGGTCCAGGGGGCAGCAGCCACCCTGGCGGGGTTTGGGGTGTCCCCATAGGCACGGACTTCAGCAGGGGTCCAGAGGGTAGCAGCCACCCTGGCGAGGTTTGGGGTGTCCCCATAGGCGCGAACTTCAGCGGGGGTCCAGGGGGCAGCAGCCACCCTGGCGGGGTTTGGGGTGTCCCCAAATACTCTTGTTCATCGCTTTTGCCGCCAGAGGCGGCAAGAAAAAGGGAGTGCAGAGGGAAACCCTCTGCTTGGGACTGATCCAGAAAAATCTTTCCGCCGTACCATTGACGTAGGCCCAACAACGGACACAGCTCCATCAACTGGAAGGAGAAGATCATGAAAAAACGGAAGATAGCCATCTTAGGTGCAACCGGACTAGTAGGACGAAGACTCGCTGAACTGCTCGTTGATCACCCATGGTTTGAGATCGGTATGCTCGTCGGAAGCCATCAATCTGCCGGAGAAACCTATGAACAAATATGGCAGAGAAAAGAAACTCAGCTACAGCTCCACTATGGCATCGATAATTGGCAAAAACGTAGTTTTCCCGAAAAGCTAAAAAACATAGTTATAAGAAGTTTTAACGATCTTCTTCATTCTGATATAGAATACATCTTCTCCTCTGTACCAGAAAGAGCAGGAGAGTTAGAACAGAAACTACTAGAAAAAGGACGCACGGTCTTTTCTAACAGTCCATATGGACGCTTCGAGAACGGCAACCGCCTAGTCGTCGCGGAAGTCAACAGCAAAGAGATGGAAGATCAGAGCTTTATCAAGAGTCCGAATTGCGTCACAGCGGGTCTTGTGCTTACTCTGGCACCCCTCAGAGAAAGGTACGGTCTTGAGCAAATCTCTCTCACCACTTATCAATCAATTTCCGGTCGCGGTGACGCTAAATATCCCCCCGAATTGGTGAAAGGCAACGTTTACCCCCTCCACTGCTCACAAGAGCACACAGAAGAATATATTGTACGAGAGGTAAGAAAGGTATTGAACCAAGTCATCCCTACCTCTGTTAGTTGTAACAGAGTATGGGTACAGGAAGGCCACTTTGTCGATGTACGCGTAGTAACAACCACAAAAATTACATCTGACCAAGAAGTCAGAGCAGTCTTTCA
>VBJK01000229.1:0-22825 GCA_005879655.1 Chloroflexota bacterium
GGCCTAGCGTGCAAATAGAGTGTAGCTCCAGTAATTGCCTGCACGAGATTTGCCCGCAGGCGTTGAGCGTCCAGCTCCTTCTCGGCGGCGATTTTCTCTGCTAGCGAGAGGGTGAGAAAGGTGAGTACTACAATAATCAATAAAATAACGACATCGAAAAGAGCCACATTGCTAAGCGTCAGGTAGGGTGGTAACAAGCCTCCGAAGCGTTGCTGCCACAGGTAGATGAAGGGCTGTGAATAGATGTCTACCTCTTTGTTCCGAATGGCTGCACTAACCAGGGTATTATATGCCTCTGTTGCTTGCGAAATGCCAAACCATGTTACGATAATAGGGAGAAAGATAAACGTATTACGTATGATTTCTAGGTGTGATATGAAGCTCTTCCGACTGAGCACCTCCTGCTGCTTGCGATAACGCTCTACGATACTGTCTGGTCCGATGAGTGTATTGATATCAGAATAGGCCCAGGCCTCTGCATTGGTGCCATGTTCAATCGCATCACTGAGCATGGTAAGGCGCAGAGCTGCGCCAGAATCGCTAGCCCCGATCTGCCTTGCCAGTGTTTGCAAGGTTTGTACTACGGAAGCTTGATCTATCATTCTATGTTCCTTCCTACACTGATCAGGTCACTTCAACTTTACTTAGACCTGTGTTTTTTGTTCTCTGGTCCTTCAGCGTGTATTTGGTAAGCGTCTGGTTTTGATAGCCGTACCCGTGGCGTTGTAGGTGGCTCTGGCACTCCTGGTGACGGAGCGTTTGTACCTTTGCTCTGTACCCTGGCGATCCATTGCCTTCCTCTTTTTAGCAGTCCTGATAGTTTGCTGGGGGCAAGCGGATGGCCACCAGGGGAGACAGCAGTAGGATGGGGTTGCACAGCCATGCCAGTTGAACCCGCTTCATCCGTATCGAGTTTATCTAGCAGGTCGAGTCCTTGCAGATAGGTGCGCCACCGTTGCAGAGCATCATCACTGCGATCTTCTGCAACAATGGCCTTGTTTAGCCTGCGCCAAGTGGTGAGATCCTGTACATCGATGTTGGCGAGCAGAGGATCTAAGAAGGACAAAACCAGATGGTCTTGCTGTTCTTTGGTAATCGCCAGTTCGGCAGGGATAGCTGTGCTGATGATAAAGCTGATATAGAGCACCTGCAAATTCTCGTTCAGCAGGTTTCTATAGTCCCGTCCGTACTGTTGTGCTATAGCGTAGAGCAACTGCAAGCCGTCGATTTTGAGATACTGCTTTAGCTGGTGTATCAGTCCCAAGAGCACATTTCGGTCACTTATTCCTGCTGAAACAATGGCCCTGGCAAATCTCTCTCTCAGAGCCGGGCTGTCTGGTAGATGCAAGCGGATTAATGCTGCTATAAGTTTGTTCCGAGACTGTTCCTCGATAAGTGGATTAAGCCAGTAATGGTTGATCGTCTTCCAGTCCTCGATATCCTCTCTCACAGACGAGTCCAGGCCAAGAGACGGATAAAACTGCAATAAAGTATTGAAAAATGATGTAGTTTCTTTTCGCTCAAAATCTTCAATTTCGAGCATAGGTACATAGTTTGTGACATATACTTTTAGACAATGCGATTGCTGACCGGATTGTTGCATCAGTCGTATATAGTTAGCTCCATGCCGTTCCAAGAACTCTTTTTGCTCGGCATTATTCAAAACGGCAAACTTGAGAAGGTTCTCAAGGTACATATAGGGTGCTTGCGTCGTAAAAATACTGAGCAATAACTCTGTTTGTCCGGCATATTGGTGCTGAACAAGCCATGTAAATATCTTAATCGTCCAGTCGGCTAAGCGGGGGATATGTGAAGATGCTCCAAGGTAGCTCTTGCCATGTTGCCTGATTACTTCGGCATAGCCGTCTATCTCTAAATTTGTCTGAAAACAGACTCTATCTAACACCTGTAGCTGATACTCTAGATTGGGAGCACTGAGCAGAACAAGCAGGGGCTTTGTTTTGTCAGGAGAAAAATCCAGCTCCATATACAGCTGTAACATCTCTTGAGCATGTTCACGGAGATATTTCTCTCCTTCAGTGCAAAAGAAGAGGTATTTTTCATTTGGTGTTGGGTAGGCTAATGCAATGATATCTTGCAACTTGGTCCAGCCCTTTGGCATATTAAGCCATAACGCTACAAGATTTTGCCTGTTGGGAAGGCGATGGGCAATTGACAGTTTGAATAATGTCATGCCATCATCTGTTGCTCCGTTGTGCAGGAGCTGGTAAAGCAGACTTTCAATTAACGTTGGATTGACTTTATATTGATGTGAAATGAGTGCGATGACTAGTTGTTGTGCTTGCGACCAGTTTGTTGTGTCCATCAACTGCTCAAACAGTGTGCCTACAATGTCTTTAAAGCGCTGGTTGCCAGCATAGCCATAGGTGATCAAGGTAATCACAAAGGATGTGGTGGTAGAGAGAGTACGTGGCTCTTTTACTAGCAGGCTCAACAAATCGTTAATCTCTCTGGCGTAATTGTGTGCCAGATACTCGACACTTTGTTTATCGGGCGTGGGACGACCATTGACCAGATTTTCCAGCAGGATCGTGATCCATACTCTATGCTGTATGATCGCAGGAAGCTGGAGGAACTTTCCCAGATAGCTCCATGGTATCATGAGGAGTGGTTTTATGGCTTGATCATACTCTGTGCTCGCGGGCAATGCTCCGCCCCAGCAACGAAGGAACTCAATCAACCATTCTGGATTTGCGATCAGGAAAGTACAGATCTGCGTGTTACTCGTAATGGACCCAAGTAGGTTTTTCCAGACCAGATGGGACTCAGGTAGAAGGCAGATGTCCATCAGATCGAGCAGCGTGGTGATTACGCGTAGCTTGTTTTGCTGGGTCGCATCGTGCGATACGTTCTGTACCACGGGGGAACTAGCCTTTATCAACGTGTTGATGATAACATCACTGGCACTTGTAGCAAGTTGCCTGAGCGTATCTGCCGCTGTGGTCTGCTGCCTTACTTCATGGGTGATGGCTTCTGCTGCTCTCTGCTTGCGGCCTTGCTTGCGTCGCCCCTGTGTAGTGCTTTGTTGCTCTACCATACTTGGTGGATATGCCAGAGAGCCAGACGGTCGGGCCTGAAGCTCGCGCTGGCTCTGTTCGCGTAGCTTGAGTAGCAGTGCTCGCAGGCGCGGCCATAGTTCCTGCTGCTGGGGATCTGCCGCCAGGTTAATGACAGCCTGGCGAAAATTGCTGTCGCGTAGTTTATCAAGGCGGAAGGCGGGATTATCCAGATAATAGAGGATTGTCTCTGTGGACGACTGATTGGAAATGCCAAATTCGTCACGGTAGAGCCTTAAAAAATCCTCGCTGGTTAGTCTAGGGTCCTTCTCTGCCTGATTACGCAGGATTATCAGAGGTTTTCTGTCATTTGAGGCCAGACACTGCGCAGCAAAGCGAGCAAACTCTGCGGCGTGTGGTTGACTGACCACCTGTGGGTGATTGGTGAGCGTTGATTTTTCGTTAGTCGCGCAGTTGAGTGCTAGTTGCTCGTCGTAGAATTGCCGCGCAAAAATATGAATATCGACCTCTTTCCCTGGTACAGGAATCCAACTCGTTCCTACAATCTGCGTGGTAGCCTGCGTAATATCTGGTTCATAGGTGCTGAACGTCAGATCTGCTAGCAGTTGTTCTGGTAGGCTTAGCGTAAGTCCCGCAATTAAAGTGGCGATCATGTCCATCTTGTCTGCTGGCACAGCGATATAGAGCCGTGCGGCATCCTTGCGCGTCAAGTATGCCTCGATCAGAAAGGCGAGCTGGTCCCTGACCAAGAGGTAATGAGGTGCAAAACTTTGATATTGGTAGATATCCTCCAAGCGGATTGTGTTGAGGCTATTACTGCGCCGATCCAGCCCCATATCAGTCCTTTTCCACAGGTTGGATCGCCACAGAAAGATTGCATCTTCATGGGAAAACTCATGAAAGGCGTCACTAAAAGCCAGCAGATGGATAAAGAAATTGCCTCTGCGCCCAAAAGCGTCTTTACCTGCATAGACCTTCTGTATGAGGAGATATTCGTTCTGCCACTTGCTACGCAGCAAGGCCAGGGTCACGGGAGCTGTCTCAGGTGTAGCGGCTAAATAGTCCGTGCCAGGTGGCAGAAAGTAATGCAGATATGGCTCTGTACTTTTGACACGCTCGCTGAAGATCTGGCTCAGACCATCGGAGGCGGCGCGAATACGGAGGCCCGCTTGGACGTTGCTCAGACCAACATCAGACCATGTATACCACAGCTGTTCAATATCTGTCATAACATATCTCCATTAAGGCAAGGGCAACCACAAGGGATTGCCCCTACAATGGTAACGATCACGGGTGGCGAGGCATGGATAACATCCAGTTGATAGAGAATCCACAGTATTGGGTCAAGACAGCGGCAAGGCTCCACTGCTGGATAGACATTATTTTTATCTGGAGCATAGCCGGTCGCGGATGTCGCAAAGAAATTAACCTTTGCGAATTTCTGTGTGGCCGCAAGCAGGGCACGTTGATTGTAGCCTTCGAGTAGCTCTCTTACTTCCTGGTCCACTCGCTGTATGTCCTCTAGATTAATGCTTCCATTATAAACAGGTTGTTTCAAGAAAGAAAAGGGTTTCTGGACAGTGGTTAGCTGCTTGAGTAGATCAGACTTGGGGAGCGTAATGGCAATAGGTGTTGATGACAGGCGTGCTCCTGCGCCCAATCCACGATAATTTTCCAGTAATGTGATAACCGAATTCAGGACATTGAGAGCTGGTCGCACGATAGGAGGCTTTTTTTGTAGAAATGGTGGTAGCACATCAAATATTTCTTCCATACTCATCGGGTCTGCCAGAAATACGATAGCGTCTGCATTGAGCACGTAACGAGCCTCTTGCAATGTGTTAGCTTGGTCTGCCAACTTTTCGCCGGGCGTGTCATGCAGAATGAGATTTAAGCGTCTGGCTGGATGTTCAGGAGATGGAGCCATAATCAATTCGTAGATGAGAGGCGGCGTGACCTTTTGTGTCAAAGGAGGAGATATTTTGTCTTTGAAAAGGGGGTTGAGGACATCGCGAATGAAATCCCCTTCCACTTTCTGAGTGAGACAGGCAAAACGAGCGTATCTGTCCGCTCTCTGTAATAGGCCTTGCCGTATCTGATGAATGAGAGCAGCCATGTAGTGACTTTTGCCAGAGAAGGTATCTCCAATAATCGCAATGTTAATGTTATCGACAAGCTCTATGTTTGCTGGCAGGGGATACTGGCAATGGGGACATTCGCGGTATGCTAGCTCTAGCACATAGGCTCCTTTGATCTGCTCCGGCATGACACGCGAAACGAGTTGTTGCCATCCTGTCGGAGCTGGTTTCAACTCCTTACCATGCGTGATAGTTGAGACGATTCTGCAATCCCCAGGATAGAACTCTTGAATGCACTTCGGGCAGGTACGCTTAATGTAAAATGGATTAAGTAACGGGTTTATGATGTCCATAGGTGACTTCCGTGCTCCTTCCTTCTGCATAGGATGTAGGCTCGTAGCCTTTCGAGAAACGCCAGATCGGCTCACGGTCCCAGTCATCCAGCAGTGCGGCATAGCCTTTGGCATAAACAGATGAATATGTACCGATAGAGAAGGTGCAGAGTCCTTCTACGGCATTATTGCGCCGCCGACACCATGTGGTATTCCACTGTTCATCTTGCTTACCGTGGGCTGTTTGGTCATACCATTGCTGAGCACGCCAGCGCAACTGGGCATGCTGTATCAGATTATCCTCCGGCCAGTGCCAGGAGATGATGGCATAGTTACTATCTGCGCGCTCTTCTATACGAACGGCCATCTGACTGAGGTCGTTATCTTTGATGAAACGTAGCGTTGCCCGTTTCAATTTATGGATGAGACTATCGCTGATCTCGCCGCGACGGGTGGCCTGGAGGGTACGAGCCATTCTGAGTGCCTGTCCATAATACTCCTCATTAAGTAATAGTTGCTCTAGTGATTTCAGTTGCAGTGCTTGATTGATACATTGTATCTCTTGTGGTGTGAAGTCGGAGAACTGTTCTGCTAGTGTGCTATCGTAGACGTTACAGATGGTCTCATCGCTCTCGGTCTGAAGTGCGGCCTGTATTGCCTCATACATGGCTAGATAGCGTTTAGCTGAACTGATGATAGCTCGTTCGTCCGGTGTCAGATTCTTACTGCTATCCAGCAAGGAGGCATCATAGGCGGCAGCAATGCGCAATGCGCTACTACGATGGTGGCTCAGGATAGCGCGCAGGGCTTTGAGCGCATTGAAGCGCTGTTGGGCCAGTGCTAGTCGTTGTTGTTCTTGTGCCGTGAAGGTCAGGAAACCAGTGATGCCGTATTTGTCTTGCTCCTCACGTGCTGTGACACAAGCCTCATCGTCATCGCTATCGAAGGCCGTCACGAACAAGCGAGCCACTATCAATTGGTTACGTTCTTCAGGTAAGATGCGCTGGTCATGGTCGAGTAGTGGATCATATTCTGTGGCAATCTGTCGCGCGTTCTTACTCTTCAGGGCCTGACGGAACTTCCAGAGTGCCATTTTTCGTCGTCGAGCCAGCGCGATACGGTCCTCCTCTTCCTGGTTCAGATCAAAGAAACTGCGGTGAGCGGATTGCTCGATGGCTATTATGGCGACGTGTTCCGTGCGTGTTATCTGTGAGCTGTTGTCCAAGAATGAGTGATAGGCGGCGACGATACGCGCGGGTTGACGACACCTCAAAGCATCGCGGAAGCGAGTGAGCAATTGCTGGCGTTGGTGCCCCAGGGAGATGCGCGCATCTTGCGAGGGTGTAAAGATAAAGGCGCTCCGCTGCCCTGAACTGTCTATGGCTGCACAGGCTGCAAGGATAGCATCGTCGTCGTCAGCATTGTAAGCCTGCAAGAATGCTACGGCTAAACTTGCTCGTTGTCGTTCCTCAGTCGTCAGGCTCGGCTCAGTTTGGATCAATGGAGCAATATTGGCGATCTGTTCGATATACTTGCTAGCAAAGGCGGCCTGTATGTGCCTGCGGGCATCTTTGCGCATGCGAGCCAGCTGCAAGCGCTGTTGTTGTGCAGGGGTGAAGGTAATTTTCGTAGGATTGGTCATCTTTTGCAGCGTATCTGCTGTAGCTATGAGCACTGACTCGTCATCCTGCTGGTAGGCTTGCAAGAAGCTCTGTGCAAGTGAAAGGAGCTGTCGTTCATCGCTAGTAATAAGCTGGCTGGCCTGTAATTGGGAGGCGTCATAGCCGTTAATGATACTTTGCAAATCTTGTGTATGTAATGCTTGATGAAAGACTTGTAAGGCGAGGATACGGCGTTGCGCTAACTGTACACGGCTCTGGTAACGCTGTGCGGGTGCATATTGTGCTAGCAGGGGAGACCAGATCTGTAGAATCTGCTGATCATCCTGCGCTTGCATAGCGTGCATCAGTTCTTCCAACGCCTGCTTCTGCTGGTACTCTGGATCGATGAGGGCGAATGAGAAACGCACGTCGTGGACGGATTGCGAGCAAGCCTGTTTCAGTGCCTGTATCATGGTTCTCACCTGAGCATTGCCCATCCGCTCCAAATCTTGAAAGAGCGGAGAACGATCGGGGGCCTCGAAGTCTTCTTTACGAAAGAGCAGATTGCTATCTTCCGGTTTCCCGCCCCTGGCACTAATTTTCGCATAGCGCCGCCACAATGCTGGTTGGTCAGCGAGGGCGATGAGAGATGTGTAGATGACCAGAGCGGAGAAATGGTCCATCTGTTCATCAAACTTGCGCTGAGCCACATGTGGGTGCTGAAAATCCGGCTGGCCGGTAAGTAGTTGAGGAAGGCCAGCAAATTCTGGGATATAAACGCCATCATAATCAATGAGGATCAGCTTGCCATCCACGCGCACCATCACATTAGCCCCGGCCAGATCGCCATGGGCAATATGGGCAGTTCGTAGTGTATCGATGATCTTCACCCATTGCTCTGCAATGTCCCGTAACTTCAGCCGATTGCCCTGCTGGCACAACTCATGCACAGTGTCGGTAAGTGGGCTACCATCAATCCAGTCCATTTCGATGATCGGATATATCTGATCTGGTGACTTGCCCTGCTCTTTGACGAGGATGCCTTTGTTATGATACTTGAAACCGGCGGTAATCTGAGGGATATGGGCACGGAAATACGCCCCGATGCGTTCATAGCGAAACTGCGTGTCGGCACTGGCCGGGACGCTGAAACAGCGTAATGCTCGAATATGTCCGCTTTTTGTGCGGAACTTGTAGACAATAGCGAAACCACCCTCGATACCCCAAGGTCGTACGATGGTGCCAACAGCCGTCTGGGTCGTAACGGTCTCTACCTTCCCTTCTTTGAGTTCTGGCTCCTGGACCTTGAGGCGGATACGCGAGAAACTCATGGCTTCATCGTAGACGAGGCGGCTAGGCATCTTGACTTGTCCCTTCCTCGTTCCTAACTTGCGGCAACCATGGTATCTCTCGATTATCAAAACGCATCATGTTTGTATTAAGCATGGTTGGTTCATCATCATGCCTGGGTAGCTCCTCCACTGTTGGAGTGGGTGAAGTGATAACGGGGTCAAGAAGGACACCCAGTCGCTTGAGCGTGGTACGCAGGTTAGCAGCACATGGCTCAGCATAGAGCAACCTGGCTTGCTTTTGCCAAGCCGCTGTCATAATCGCCCTGATCTCTTGATTATTAGCTTCTTGTCGTAGTATAGCGAGGACTTCACGAAGCGCATCTGAGACTCTTCTTGCATATTCCTTAATGTCTTGGTTTATATCAAGACCTGCTGTATGCAGATCTTTGCCATCCCCAATGGACAGTGCAATCTGCTCTTGATTGTGTTCTTGCTGTGCTTGCTTGAAGTCCTTGACTCTTTGCTCTCGCACTTGTGGACTGTGGTCAACTGTTGTACCGAGTGGAAGTGTATCTCTATCAGCACTATCAGAGGAGAGGGTAAGAATTAATGCTGTGCTATCATCGTCAACCATTTCCTGCCTATTGCGGCATGCATGAATAAAGCTGGGCCATGAACTAGTACTCTGTTGAGCCACCTCTTGCAGTGCCTTTTTTTGATCCTGGTTGCTCATGATCCAGCGAGCTACAGCATCGGTAGCAATCACTACCACGTCACCAACTTTGAGTTCAACAGTAGCTACCTGGCAGCGGTGGAAGTAACGATTAAAGAGTCCTGACTTGGATGGCAAGCAGATGGGTGCTCGCACAAAATCGTCTGCGTGCTTGAGTGGGAAAGAGAAGATCTGCTCGCTAGAAGGTTGGCAAACAAAAATGCAACTATCGCCAAAGGCCAGCAATTCGGCTGTAACCTGTTCTGTACCATATGCTGAAACGCGCAGGGTTGCGAGCGTCGCGTGGCTGCCCTGGCTTTGCATTTTTTGCAGTGCGTTCCAGGGCATATTCTCTGGCATGGGGATGGTCTTTTTGAATTCCCGCTGTGCCTCACGGAGCCACCACTCAACTTCAAAAGGGTCAGAGTTCATCAGCGGGACGTGCATAAAATGCTTTACAAGCAAAGTTGCCCAGGCGTCTGAGAACAGAGTACTGCCTGCACCGTCGGCTACGGCAAACAGGCCATCTTCGATATGAGCATCACATGCATCCTCGCATGTGCCTTCGTCGTGTTCGGACTTCCAATAGCGGAGCATTGTCACATCTGCAAGCATTGGCGTCGGTACTCTCTTAGCAATTATCTATCTGGGTCCAGCTCTTCTAAGGGCTTGGTGACAGGAACAGTAGCAAAGACAAACATCTGGCGCACAGAGACAGCGTCGCCATTAAAGATCATCCCACGAGCACCTGGAAAGATAGAACGCCCTAGCAGGGATTGCAACAGTGTGCGGCTACTTTCTGGAATGAGACTCGACATAGCAAACAATTTCTTTGCATAGCGGTCGTTAGGAAGCTCTTGTTCGCTGGCGGGGTAGGCGACGGGAGCACTATTAATGTCGGTAATGTGCACATTGAAGAAGAGCGCCTGACCGTCATTGGTACTCACATCAGAAAGTTCTCGTGCTGCCATCGTAGGATCACCATCATTACCCATGCCATCGGAAACATTAATCACGACAGGCGGGTAGCTATTAGGATTGCGCTGTACCCATTGGCGTGCCAGATCGCAAGCTTGGCGCAAGGCCCCACACATTGGCGTACCCCCTCTAGCCGCTGGCTCGACCCATATGGGGAACTGCACAGGTATCTCGATGTCCATGCCTGTATCATCGATCTCCCTTTTGACGCGCCGCTCAATCGTCAACGGGTACATCTGCAACTCTGGCAGCGTTACAAAGGTCTTACCTGCCAGAGCGCCTCCTAAAACAGGACCCACGAAAGAGCCTTCGTAACCGATGACTGCAATATCGGCTCTTGGTCTGACAGTGATCGATCCATCTTTTTGCGCTATAGTATTCGTGACAATTAATTCGTTCAAAAAACCGTTGAGCACTGTCGCTACCATATCGCATTTTTTCCGTCCCGCGCCTGCCTGGCTATTGCCGAAGGGGTCAGACATTGACCCGGATTGGTCAAGTAAGAGGATGAGACAGCCGGGGTGTGCACTATTCCAGGGTTGTAAGTAATTGCCCATACACTATTCCCTCACTGACGTAGAGACCCATACCATTCTTTAGCTGGATCTGTGTCGGTATCCATTTGATAGTATGCTCAATCGAGAAATATACTTTTTAAAAGTATAGCTGCACTAAGGGGCTATGTCAAGTATCAAGAGGTGCCCAAGTGCAAAATAGCTCAGACCTTCATCCATCCATTTGTCTTCCTTGAATACCCCTGTATCTTTCTGCTATACTACTGATAAATTTTGCTGCTATACTACTGATAAATTTGCTGCGTTTGACGCGCTCCTGCGCAAGTGAGGAGAGAACTGTATGGTTGCTCAAGGTCCCTCTGTTCTTATCAGCTATCATAAAGGTCTGAAAAATAAGCAAGATGATTACGTTCTTGCGCAGAAGTTAAGGAACGAACTGTTCAGGCCGGGCATCACTGTGGACGTGAAGACATACGATGACAGTATTTCTTCGCAAGGATATCAATGGTTAATCCTTGTGTACAATAATGAAGTGATAGGTTCTCCTGTTAATGAGATGATCGATCGCGCACTCAAGCAAGTAGTAAAACGTCAGATGCAGGGTGTACTAGCCGTAACAAATACGCCAACCGAGCCTATCGGCTCTTGGAAGACTATTCCTCTGTATTATGCCACAAATGAAAAAGAAAAAGAGAAGGTTGCGCGCGATATTATGTGGGCCATGTCCTACGTCAAGCAGCCTTATGTAACCCCAAAACCGAGTGTAGTCAGGAACGGCGCGCTACAAGTCCTTTCAGGGGGGAAAAACAGCCCACGAGGAGCCTTTTTACTAAAGATTGTCTTGCCGCTCGCGTTAGTGTTTTTGGTGTTGACGGGGTATTTTGCATTCCCCTTTTTCACACACTCCTCACAATCTTCATTAAACCGGCAATCCTCCATGTCTGCAACGGCTACGGCGCAAGCACGCGTACAGGCTACGCTAACACCAAAGGCAAGCCCGCAACCTACAGCGAATCCAGTAGCTTTGCAACAGCAGTACGATGCTATCGTGCGAGGGGACCCGACAATTGGACTTTTGCCAGACCTGCAACAGTGGGATAGCATAGCAGACTTATGTGTTTTAGACAACAATGATTATCATGTCAAGATTGACCAGCCAGATCAGTATATGCTATGCACTACTCAGAAGCCAGATCTCAATCTCACTAGGTTTGTTTATCAGGTGATTATGAAGATTGATGGTAGCGCGGGTGGAGTGATTTTCGGGTATCACAATAATAATAATAATAATCCTAGTTACTATCGAGCTGATATAGCAAGCAGCACCGATGGGAACGATCATTTGAGTGTGAAGTACTGTTCCCCCGTGTCTGTTCCTCCTCATTCATGCGCTGATAAGAATACTACTGATGGTCAACTACTCACTAGCCCAAAGGAGAGTGTGAAGGTTAATCCGCAACAGGCGGTGACACTTGCCGTAATGGTAAACGATGATAAATCCATTGCCCTTTATGATGCCAGCCATCCAAACGGTAGTACAGCTAGCAGCAATACACAGGGGAAGACAGAAGTCTTGTTTACGAAGGTACAGGTCTGGCAGTTCCCACTACCTAGTCCCTCACCAAGCAAACCAATCTAGAGCCGTGCAGTAGCATTATTCTTAATAGCCTCCCCCACGGCAGGGTACCCTGCCGTGGGAGAGGCTACCACATTTCTTAGCTAGATGCTCAGTTTGTAAGCCTATTTTCTACATACCATATATGGATCGCCAGACTAATAATAAAGCCAAGAAAGGCACCCACCAGCGGAGCCTCGATATAAGGGGTCCGACTGGCAATGACTCCTATGACATAGCCCCACCACATAGCGACGCTGACACCGAAGAAGATAGCAATGGGCTTCTTCACTGAAATAATACAAGATAGAAACATACGGATGGAAAATGCACCGCCCGCAATAGCAAGTACAATACTTATTGGCAATGGCCCAATGAGCAGAATGACCAGCGCGGAGAGTACATTTAGCAGAATTCCAGCAAAACGAAACCCTCTTTTCCTCTTCAGGAAATATCTATCTGTAGCCAGTGCAGCGTTGATGGCCTCAATCAGGTCATGGAGCAGTGAGGGGAGACTGTCTTCTGGCGGTGCTTGTCTAGGGATGTGTACCCCAGCATCAGCAATTGTAGGATCGGCATATGGAAACGGCGGTGGCGTGGGCTGTGCATACCAAGGCATCTGGGGAGCCGATGCTTGAGGTCTCTGCGTACCAGTGTATAGCGGCTGTCCGGGGAGTTGAGGAGGAGGAACTTGGGTTTGTGTGGAAGGTTGAACAGGAGACGGAGCCTGACGTTGTGTGGAAGGTTGAGCAGGAGACGGAGCCTGACGTTGTGTGGGAGGTTGAACAGGAGGCGGAGCCTGACGTTGTGTGGGAGGTTGAGCAGGAAACGGAGCCTGACGTTGTGTGGGAGGTTGAACAGGAGCAGGCTGCGGAAATGGCATGGATGGGGCGGGCACTTGCGGCTTGCCACCAATAGCCTTTTCCAGCTCAGTGGCAAAGTCCAATACCGATGGATAGCGATCTTCAGGCTTTTTTGCGAGCGCCTTCATGACAACCTGTGCGACTCTCGGCAAAATATGGGAATAATGCGGAAAAAGGGCAGGAGGAGGATCAGCAAGATGCTTGGTGCAGATTTCCAGGTCACTGCCAGTGAATGGCCGTTGACCACAGAGCCATTCATAAACAATCACCGCGAGTGAATACTGATCGCTGGCTCGTTGATTGCCTCCCTGGAGTCGCTCTGGTGCAATATATGATGCCGTCCCAGGCACTTCTATCTTTTCACCCCGCTTCATCTTTTGAATGAAATCTTCCATTTGTAGCGTAAGATTCATGGTATTGTGACCTGCAATCGCAATACCGAAATCGCTCAGTGCAATGTCATCCGGTCTTCTCACGAGGATGTTCTCTGGTTTAACATCGCGATGAATAATGGAGTTGCTCTGATCATGTGCATATTGTAACGCTTCGGCGAGCTGTTTGATGTAGGCCGCTATGGTGAGAGGTGGCACCAGGGTACCGTGGGGATACAAATGTCTTAATGTCCCTAGAGGCATATATTCCATGACCAGATAAGGAGTACTACCATCAAAGCCTGTTTTATTGACTTCGATATCATAATCGAATATGGTGACAATGTGAGGGTGCCTTAGTGTGGTCATGAGTTTTGCTTCGTCACGAAATTGTGCTTCTTCAAGATCCGTCAAATTGCGCGTTTTAAGCACTTTAATAGCATTCTGAAGACCAAGCAGGGTATGCTCCGCAAGATAGACCTCCGCATTGCCTCCCTTGCCGAGGAGCTTCGTCAAACGGTAATTACCTAGCGTCTGTCCCAGACGATCCTGTGGAACTGGTATTGGCATCGTGCTTTCCTCCTCTTAAGAACCCGTCAGTCCAATCAATGAGGTAGATTGATTATACTCTACACAAGTAGAGTAAAAATGTCAACATCATTGTATGGTCTTTTTAAAAAGCTTGTTGGTTTCCATAGAGGCAACAAATTATGCTATGACATGAGATGAACAAGCTATTCCAGCACGTAGTTCTACTTTATTTAGCGTGACTCTGCTGCATCTCCTGGCTCGTTGCAACATGTACCATCGTGCTCAACAGATGGTGTAGCGCCGCCGCTGGGTCAGAGCAGAGACCAGAATGGACCGGAGACATTTGAATAATCGTACTGCGTGGCGAGACCAGCCAGTGGAAGCGTTCAGCTTGCGACAACTGCCCAACATAGCCCGCCTCTTGCTGGCCCTCACAGATCAACGCGATCGTATCTAGATGATGCTGTACAGCCTCCAGATCGACGCTGGGGGCCAATGACAGCAGTCGCCTTGTATCCAGATCGATTAAGGCTCCCAGGAAACGCTGCGTGCGACAGAAGAGCAACACGCCGACATTTATGCATTCCCCGCGTTCAACGCTGGGCACGACACGGATAATAGCATAATCATACGAGCTGGACGCGTGCATGCAGTGCCTCCTCTACAAAGATATGCGAATATGCCAGGCGTTCCAGTAGATAAGCAACATAGGCAGCACGATGAGCTACAGGATCAGGAAAGAGTGGATCGTGCTCAAGCCACGCATCTGGAATCATGGCCACGATATCCTGTAACAGAGCTGGTGTGAGACGGTCTTTTAAGAAGATATCGGCTTCGTCCAGCTCCTTGGCGAAGGGGAGTAGCACATGTTCTTTAATCGGTGTAAACGGGAAGCGGCTACGCTCCTGATAATTGGCATTGATGTGATGAAAGTAGAGCGCGGAACCATGGTCAATTAACGCTAGCCGTTTATGCCAGAAGAGCATATTTGTGTTGCGCGGTGTGCGATCGACATTGGTGACAAAGGCATCAAACCAGACAATCGACGAGCAGAGAAAGGAATCCAGCAAACGGCCATCGCGCTGCTCGAAAGGCAATGCGCCTGGCAGATAATCCAGGGCTAGATTGAGTCCTGCACTCTTTTTCAGCAGAGCCTGAATCTCAAAATCGGGTTCAGAGCGCCCTAATGCCGGGTCCAGTTGGATAAAAACGATCTCTGGTACGGGTAAGCTGAGCGCGCGCGCAATCTCACCGGCCACCAGTTCCGCAATGAGAGCCTTCGGTCCCTGACCGGCCCCACGGAACTTCAAGACATATAGCCCGTCATCATCTGCTTCAACAATGGCGGGTAGCGAACCACCTTCTCGTAATGGCACGACATAGCGTGTTGCAACAAGTGTTCTTAACATCGGTTAGCGTTCTAGTATTGACAGGACAGGTATCTTGCACATACTATACGTTTCGTGCAACTAGAACAAGTCTACTATAGACGCATAGGGATGTCAAGCGGGATGCTGGATGAGCATGTAAAGTTAGAAGAAAACCGTAGCTGCGCAATTTATTGCGCGTGTTTTTACTTGTTTGCTGTTAATTTGTGCAATAAATTGCGTAGCTACATAAATAATATGTGTACCGTTGGCGCAATGAATTGCGCAGCTACGGAAGGTGTTATAAGAAATAACGTGCAGCCATAGGATGATGGTTTTTGTGGTATATATTTAGGAACGAAAGTAATAGCGGGAGGTACAGCCGTGTTATCCGATAACACCCATGAAATAAAACGAGTCGATCACGCCACATGCTGCATCGTAGGTGGTGGACCAGCCGGAGCAGTGCTAGCGCTTCTCCTAGCGCGTAAAGGTATCTCGGTAGTGCTGCTTGAGGCCCATATGGACTTTGATCGTGATTTTCGTGGTGATACGATCAGCCCAGCCGTCATGGAGATTATGGATCAGCTCGGTTTAGCTGAACGTCTGCGCCAGATCCGCCATACCGAGATGAGTCAATTTATCCTCCGTCTGCCAACTGCATCGCTGCAAATGGCCGATCTGACCACATTGAAGACAAAGTATCCATTTATGACCATCATGGCCCAGTCACGCTTTCTTGAGTTTATTACAGAGGAGGCCAAGCACTGCGAAAGTTTCAAGCTGGTAATGGGTGCCCAAGTGGATGAATTGCTTATCGAGGATGGAGTTGTGTGTGGCATTCGCTACCGGGGGCAGGATGGTTGGTATGAATTGCGCACTATTTTGACGGTGGGTGCGGATGGACGCTTCTCTCGCTTACGCAAACTGGCAGGCTTTGAACCTATTAAGACCTCGCCGCCAATGGACGTACTCTGGTTCCGTCTCTCGCGTAAAGAGAGCGATCCGATCGAGAGCCTGGGGGGACGTATCGAGCATGGGACGATGGTCATTCTCATTAATCGTGATGACTACTGGCAGATGGGTTATATCATTCCCAAAGGGGGATACCAGGATGTGCGTGCTTCAGGGCTGCCAGCTCTGCGCCAGCATTTGGTCGAGGCTGTACCAGAACTAGCGGATCGTGTAGACGAACTCAAGGAATGGAAACAGATTTCTGTCTTATCTGTTGAGTCGAGTCGTTTGCCGCGTTGGTATCGACCTGGCTTATTACTGATCGGTGATGCGGCCCACGTGATGTCTCCGGTTGGAGGTGTCGGCATTAACGTTGCCATACAGGATGCGGTGGTTGCGGCAAACGTGCTGATCCCCAGGTTACAGTTTGGTATTGTCTCGTTGCGCGATCTGGCTGAGATACAACGTCAGCGCGCATTGCCCGTGAGAATTGTCCAGGGCTTTCAGCAATTTATACAACGTCGCGTTTTGAGCAGAGCGATGAATCCTGAAGAGGCGCTTACGGTACCGCCGTTTCTACGCTTGTTCGTGCGTCTGCCAGTAATACGCAATCTGCCAGCGCAAATGATCGGCTTCAGTCCTTGGAGGGTACATGTGAATGAAGCCCATCAAGGGATAATGCTGCTCAAATGAGCCATGCCCATAAGCATTAAATTAAGCGGGGGTCCAGGGTGGTGAAGCCACCCTGGACCCCCGCTTAATTTAATGCTTATGGGCATGCACAAAGGACTGCCCTAGGTAGCTAATTATACAGAGAGAGCGCTAGCTTGCTGCTCAAAATTCTTGAAGAATTGATCCAGCGCGGGCTGGAGTGCACCCTTGATCACAAACTCAGGGATAGCAGCAAGCGCACCATCACGATCGGCATGCATATTGTAGGTGAGGAGAGTACCGCCTGCATCTTCAGCCAGATCGATAGCGCATCGCGCCTTGACAGAGCCGTGAGAGCTGCTTGGCTCAGTGATCAATACTACATGAGAAGGAGGAACGACCTCGCCAGTTTGCAGGAAGATCGAGTGAGACCCCTTCAGGAGCGCGATATTGACGGAGATCGTCAGCTTTAACTGGCGACCGGTTGGGAAATCCACATACTCCGCAGTTTCACAGCCAGGGATGCTGTTCTTAATGACTTCTGGATTCAAGAGGGCTTGAAATACCCGTGTGCGGTCTGCCTTAATCTTCTTGCTTCCTGAAAAATCCATTGCTTTTTTTACCTCTTCTATAACACTCTGAAACAACTATCGGTCCCTCATACCCTTACCATTACAGTTTAGTTTGTTTATCTAAAGGTATGAGTGAAAGCACGAACTATTTATCAATGCAAATAGCCAACGCTTCATCATGTGCTCATTATAATAAGGATATCGATGAGATTCAATAGACATGCTAAATAGTACTATCTATCCAACGTAAGCTTGGTATCACGGGATGTAATACTCTGTTTCGAGGGCACTATACACATTGATACCAATTATACTTGGTAAACGTTTACACAGTCCTTATTTTGTATATCAATTCTTTAACGGGAATGTGACGCACCGGCTGCTAAGGCAATGAGCGCAATGAAGAGAGCACAGAACAAGGCAAACGCGATCAAGAATGGTAGCAGAACAACCGCTGTAGCTTTTCCACCGCTGAGACGGTGCGCTGCCATGATCGAGAAAATATGCAGGACAATTTCATAAACGTATATACCGAACCACACGAGACCTCCTAGAAGCGGTATCAGACCGAGGGCAGACGTGATGATGCCAAGAGGGATCTTGAAGAGGAGATGGCTATAGCTCTGTTGCAGGAAAGTGCCAGTGCCACCAAATGCTTTGGCGATGAGGTAGATAATCCCCTCCCCAATGAAAAAAAAAGTAGGAATCACAATGATTGTGCCCAGGGATGCGCCTACAAGAATGGCCTGTAATGCAGCAGGCGGAATAGGAGAAACAGTACCGGGGCTACGAAACAATGTTCCAGGAATCAATGTGCTGATATAGCCAAAAATACCGGCAATAACCGCGTAGATGAGTAGCTGTACCCAGACAATATCCCAACTGGCCTTACCCATCTCCTGTGCAAAGGTTTGGGCGGAGGGATTAGTCACAACTTTTATATACTGGTCGGGCAGTTGACGAACTGCTTGGTCTAGCGGTAGCGGCGCTGAAGGTGCGTAGGGGCCATATTCTTGATTGGGACCATAGCCGGGGGTCCCATAAGCTCCTTGTGGCGGAACTCCATAGGGTCCTTGCGGGGGTACGCCATAAGGGTTTGGTGGCGCGCCGTAAGGGTTCTGAGCCGATCCTTGATAAGGGACTTGTTGCTGTCCCGCGTAAGGATCGGGTGTTGCGCCATACGGATTTTGTGGTGGAGGTGTACCGTAAGGGTTCTCTGAATTGTAGTTAGAATAGGGATCTTGTGACATATAAAGCTCCTTATATGCGATGTACATTGTGTATCAAGTCCGCATAAATGAGTGTATTAGCTAATTTTACTTACGTGTAGCATAGCATGTGGATTGTTTATTGTCTAACTCAGCAATAAACGCAGGGCAAGCACAAGGGATTGCCCTGCGAGCTTGCAGCAAGCATTGCACGTTGCATATAATGGAATGAAAACCTGTTTATGGTATCTGTAGCTGCCGCTCAACGCAACGATGAACAAAGGAGATCATCCATGTCAGAGCAAGATTTTTTGCCCATCCAGAATTTTGATTACCTCGAATTTTATGTAGGCAATGCCAAACAGGCCGCTTATTACTTCTGCCATGCCTGGGGTTTTGTGCCCATCGCTTACACGGGCCTGGAGACCGGAGTCCGGGATCGTAGCAGTTATGTGCTCGAACAGGGCAATATACGCCTGCTCGTCACTTCGCCGCTTACTCCACAGGGTGCAATAGCTGAACATGTCAAGTTGCATGGCGATGGCGTCAAAGTGATTGCTTTACGTGTTGATGATGCAACACAAGCTTACCGGGAGACTACGCTGCGTGGTGCACATGGCGTGATAGAGCCGATCATGCTCAGTGATCACGATGGACAGGTAAAGATCTCGGCGATTGCTACGTATGGCAACACGATCCATACCTTTGTGGAGCGTCAGGATTATAAAGGAACCTTCCTGCCAGGTTATCGTCCTCTCACCACCAGTCTTCCCCGTCGCGCACGTCCTGCTGGCTTGGCGGCAATTGATCATGTCGTTGGCAATGTCGAGCTGGACAAGATGAACGAATGGGTGAGCTTCTACGAACGTGTGATGGGCTTTACACAGCTCGTTCACTTCGATGATCGTGCCATCAGCACCGAGTATTCTGCATTAATGTCTAAAGTGATGCAGAATGGCAGTGGGCGTATCAAGTTCCCCATTAACGAGCCAGCGCAGGGGCGGCGCAAGTCACAGATTGAAGAGTATCTGGACTTCTATCATGGTCCTGGCGTCCAGCATATTGCATTAAATACTGACGATATTATCTCCACGGTACGTGACTTGATGGAACGAGGTGTTGAATTCCTCGCAACCCCTCGCACGTATTACGAACATATTCTGGAACGTGTGGGCAAGATTGACGAGGATATTGATCAGCTGGCAGAACTGGGCGTTTTATTAGATCACGACGATGAAGGCTATCTATTACAGATTTTCTCCAAGCCGATTGTCAATCGGCCAACGGTCTTCTTTGAGGTGATCGAGCGCAAGGGGGCGAAGGGCTTCGGTGAAGGAAACTTTAAGGCGCTTTTTGAAGCGTTAGAGCGCGAACAGGCATTGCGAGGAAACCTGTAATGAAGTTAGTAACGTTCAGCACTGGCGATGGCAAAACGCAGGCCGGAGTCGTCAGTAACTCAAGCGTGAGCGCGTTAGCGTACCCGACGCTGCTTGAGCTATTGCACGATCCAGCTGGTCTCTCATCCGCAGCAGTAGTGTTACAACAAGGTGCCGTAACTTCACAGTATGCTCTGGACGAGGTGACATTGCTCATCCCGCAATGGTACGAGGCCCCCATTTTCTACTTCACGAACACCAGCGAGATCTATGGGCATGGTAGCGAGGTTCCCTACCCGTCTGGTAGCGAGGAACTCGATTTCGAGCTGGAGATTGCCTGTATTATTGGCCGTGAGGGAAGGGATATAGCGGTCGAAGATGCTGCACAGTATATAGCGGGCTATACCATTATGAACGATTGGAGTGCCCGCGACTTCCAGCGTAGGGACATGCAGCTGAACCTTGGTCCTGGCAAAGGCAAAGATTTCGCTACTTCACTTGGTCCCTGGCTGGTTACGCCTGATGAATTAGCGTCGCGTCGCACGGGACATGGGGCTACTGAGCGCTATGATATGACCATGTTAGCGTGCATTAACGGCAAAGAGATTTCGCGTGGCAACTTCAAGGACATTCATTTTAGCTTTTCGCAGATGATTGCGTGGGCTGGACGTAATGCTCGCCTGCGTGTAGGGGATGTGCTCGGTTCGGGCACGGTTGGCACAGGTTGTATCTTAGAAATTGGCACGGAAGTCCAGCGCTGGCTTAAGCGAGGAGATGTCGTAGCATTGGAGATTGACGGTATCGGTCGATTGCGCAATCGGATCTGCTAGTACAGACAGGAGGCTGAACATGCCTGCTTACCATCGGCTGGGAGAGATCCCTCCCAAGCGACATACACAATTTCGCAAACCGGATGGCTCGCTCTATGCTGAGGAGGTTTTTGGCAGCGAGGGCTTTTCCGGCGACTACTCGATCCTCTATTACCACTATCCACCCACGCGGGTCAAGAAGATTGAACGGTTCATGCGCGAACAGTTTCTACACGAAGTGTGGGATGAGGGCATTCAGCGTCATCATCATCTGCGTACAGCGCATTTGACACGTGGCGGTGATCCCGTCCTGGGGCGACAGGCGCTCATGTTCAACAAAGACATAGTGATCGGTATTGCGAAGGCGACCATGAACATGGACTACTACTACCGTGATGGTGACTCTGACCTGCTGTACTTTGTGCATGACGGACATGGTGTACTGGAAAGTAACTTTGGCTTACTCCCCTATCACGAAGGGGATTATATCATCATCCCGCGCGGTACCACCTTTCGTTTCGTCATTGCCGAGGATAGTCCTCAAACAAGCTTACTAGTAGTTGAAGCACACGGCACGATCGAGCCACCACGCCGCTACCTCAATAATAATGGTCAACTATTAGAGCACTCCCCCTACTGCGAGCGCGATATCCGCCGTCCTGAAGAGCTGATTACCCGTACCGAGCAGGGTGAATTTGAAGTGCGGGTCAAGGTTGGCGACACGATTACGAGCTATTGGTACGATTTTCACCCGCTCAACGTCGTAGGTTGGGATGGCTATGAGTATCCCTGGATCTTCAATATTGCTGATTTTGAACCAATCACCGGACGTGTCCATCAGCCCCCGCCAGTCCACCAGACCTTCCAGGGACCGAACTTCGTCGTCTGCTCATTTGTCCCGCGCAAACTGGATTATCATCCACTCTCCATCCCGGTGCCCTACAATCATAGCAATGTCGATAGCGATGAAATGCTCTACTATGTAAACGGCAACTTCGGTAGCCGACGCGGTATTGAGCGCGCCTCCATCACGCTCCATCCACGCGGTATTGCTCATGGTCCGCATCCTGATGTAATAGAGAAGAGCCTGGGTGCAGAACGTACCGAAGAGATGGCGGTGATGATTGATACGTTCTATCCGTTGCGGTTGACGACTATTGCGCAGTCCGTGGATGATGCGGGGTATCCGTATAGTTGGATGTCGTAGGTGGAAATGAGAAGAGCTGTAACACAATCCGTAGATGCGCAATTCATTGCGCCGTGTTTGCCAAATCTGTAGATGCGCAATTCATTGCGCCAGAAGCATAAATAACGAAACATGCGTAATTCATTGTGCTAGAAGCATAAATAATGAAACACGCGCAACTCATTGTACCAGAAGCAAAAATAACGAAACATGTGTAATTCATTGTGTCAGAAGCATAAATAACGAAACATGTGCAATAAATTGCACGGCTACAGGGGTCTTTGGGGGAGATGGCGCAATAAATTGCGCGACTACTGTTTTATTTTTACTCTATAGGAAAAAGCGAGAAGGTCTGCTCACCTCCGGCGTCCAGGGCAAGCACAAGGGATTGCCCTGGACGCCGCTTATTTCACTAGTCTTGTCCTGCGGGTTACATTGGCTGATTGCGCCGTGTAGTAACAACATTCTGCTGACCACTCATCCTTGGAGCGAACACGATCTCTCCCAGAGAGACAATACCCCAGGCGATCAATGCATAGATGAGCATTGCTACAATGGTAGACAGCTCAAAGACACTGTGCCCCAGTGCCTGATCGTTGAAGATGCCATTGAAGGCTCCAACGAAGACAAGACTGAGACTATAGAGGAACATGATAAAGTCGTTACTCTGGTTGGCACCTAGCAAGCGGAACAAGAAGCGCAAAAACAAGATCACTTCCAGAACACCAAGCACAAAATAGGTGATGGTCCTGATCCAGTAGCGTGTATTGGCTCGA
>VBJK01000229.1:22896-32049 GCA_005879655.1 Chloroflexota bacterium
CGTTGGCCGTACTCTGCCGATAACTCGGCATACGTGGATCAGGTGGAGAGAATTGATTACTCATAAATGGCTCCTCCTTGATACTCTTCCTAGATATAATAATATTTGGTAATACTAATGCTTTAGGAGTAGGTGGAAGCGCATCTATAGATTGACGCCATTATCAATGATTAATCCGTAGATGCCCAGGCAGCTTTTTACGGCCTATATAGCCTATTCTTCTTTATCACGTAATTGAATGCAAAAAAGTGCCACAACTCATAGATATAGCAATGGATCGATAAGACAATCTCCTCTTGTACAGTCAACAGTGGGACACACCCCATCTCTCGTAAGTACATTATCGTGGCATCATCGGCCTCGTTTTCTATTTGGAAGAACAATAAATAACTGTGTAGAGATTATTTAAATTAAATACGCGAGAATGGTAAGCCACGTGATCTATTGTTTGTTGTTTACTAGCAAAAAGAGGAAATATCGGAATATGATGAGGATAGAAGTATTTAGCTCAGGTGAGATGTCTTTGCTGTTGCGTATATGATAACAAAGAAATTACGTGAACTATTCCACGACGACCACTCTAAAAGATGCTGGTAATCATGGCGTAAGTTGTCTAGTAGTTGTCGTCGCACTGGCATACTTTTCCTGTTAGTATGGATAGTGATAGGAATGGAGATGTAATAACGAGTCTCCCGGCCTCAAAGGAAGAAAAAGTGCTTGGTAAGCCTGACGAGAGGACTGATCAAGTGAGAAAGGAAATGGAGCATAGAATGATACCAGCGTGGTTAACAGAGAAACAACCAGTATATGACTATCGGGACGATGGATTGCTCTATGAAAACGGTCTGCCATTGCCCGAACTTTCTTTTATCATCTTTGGCAGTGATCTCTACATGCTAGAAGTGGCCGAGGAGTGTGGACGACTTGACATGTCAATGAGCTGTGGGTGTGAAGCCATCCGTAGGGAGCATGAGTGGGTTATTTGCGATGAGGGTGGCAATGAACTGCATAGAACACCCACTCTTGGGCTAGCCTTTTTGTGGTTACGGGAACATGATAATACCCTGGTGGCATAATTGATAGAGAAAGTTCACTATATTAAAGGAGTCTCGTATGTTTGGTATTACAAATAGCTTGTCCGGTGTTCTCATTCTCACGCTTATAGGTTCAGTCGTGGCCTATACGGTGATAGCTACCTTTATTGCCTTTATCTTTAAACTCAACAGCAGAAAAAAGACTAAGGAATCGGTGATTGACCAGTATTGGAGTAGTAAAGGGGTTAAAGAGTAGTTATAGCGGTAGCCTGAAACAATAAATATCAAAACCCCCGTCGTCTGTTTCTAGGGGATGCTCTGATCGAAGGCATAAGCCTGCGCGTTAAGCGGGGGTCCAGGGGGCGAAGCCACTTGGCAGGGTGTGGGGTGTCCCCAAATACCCCTTTTCTTCCCTTCTGCCGCCGGAGATGGCAAGAACAAGAGCGTGCAGAGGGAAACCTCTGCTTAACTTTATGCCTATGGGGGATGTTCTGGTCGAAGGAAAGTGGTAAGATAGACATATATTGCAGAATTGGGAGGAAAACCATTAATGGCTCATGTGACTGGTACACCTAGTTTCGCACAAGATATTAAGCCCTTGTTCCGCGAGGAAGATCGTAACGCCATGGACTACATATTTGACCTCTGGGACTACAACGATGTGAGCACCCATGCCGAGAACATCTTCGAGCGCTTGGACGATGGCAGCATGCCTTGTGATGAGTCATGGCCCGCCGAGCAGATCCAACTATTTCGCAGCTGGATCGATGCAGGCAAGCAGGCATAGCTAGCGAAATAGCGGGTAGAGCACCCATAAAGGATGCCCCTACAATGGTACGAATCGGGCTGAGAGGTGTCTCCGTACCATTGTAGGGGGGCATCCTTTATGGGTGCCCTGCTCGCTTAGGGTTATTGAGCTGCTGCATTATTGCGCATCAGGAGCAAAGACTGGTACTCTAAAGAGCACAAATTTTGTGTATGGCTCGCCACCCTCGTAGGCGCGTAGGAACAGTCTATTATTGGGTTCTTCTTCACGTAGACCCACTTTGTTCAATACCGTTAATTTCGTCTCTCTCTCAATTCTCTGTTCCAGTTCGTCATCAGTGATCAGCGTATGATAGACAAAATCGATCTTTTTCTTCTGTGCGGCAAAGATCGTCATGGCGGTCATACCTTTGCGCCCGCCGGACAATGCCAGGTCAATCTCGCAGCCTGGGTAGTTCTTGCGAGCGTCGTCAATCGCATCTTCCAGTGTTCGCTGATAACCTTTGCAAGCCTCTGTTGAATCGATATCGTCCCATCCTGATACCAGTTCGTATATACATGGAATATCGGCTTCCTCACGCAATGCTTTCTCGATAATCTTTGCACTCGCCGTAATCTCCGTCGCTCTTCTAGGAAACACAAGAATGACCGCACGAATTGTATGTTGTTCTTGTTTTGTGAGCAGAGTATATAATTGTGTCGCCACCATTGGAGACTTGCCTAATGGGACAATTAAAACGCTATCTGCCGGGGCTGTGTGTAGGATTGGGGGGATTTCCTCAACAGAGTATTTTGGTGCTGTCGAAAAGCCTGGTGATGCGGCAATCTCTTTCAATGTCCGATCATTGACTATTCTCCCGTCCTCTAATGCACAGATGACTATCTTTTCTACTTTAGCCTCAGTATCAGCATAAACATCTTGAGGTAATGTATAAAAGACGCACTTTACTGAGTCAATAACAGAAACCATATGCAGGCAAACTTTTGCAGGCTTGGCAGCAAAAGATTCAGTCGGGACAAGTGTACGCAGGTAATCAATACTGTCTACGTCATCAAAAAAGCTTCTTAACTCTTTGGCAAGATGTATATTCTCACGACGTAAAGTCTCAAAGGTCACTTTTGCCTGCTTTGTCATATTTACATTTAAAGAATGGCCACCATGAGCGATTTTTTGCAAGAATATGACCCCCTCAGCTTTTTCATCTTGCATCTTCTCTAACTCATCGTGCGGAGTTGAAAGCAAGCGCGCACGAAGTTTTGGACTGATCTTCTGTCCTTCTGGAAACGGAATATCGACCAGCAAGAGTTGTGCTAGTTGTTCTGCATCTGGATGCATGACCTGCATACGCTCTGCATCTGTCATATTCAGAAACATGTCGTCTACAGAAAGGAATTGCTCTTGCTCTTTATCTATAACGTGATAGAGCTTCTGGACACAGGAGAAGAATGGTGTAATCCAGGCTATCAGTGCTGACATGCTCTTGTGACCACCTGCGAGTGAGAGGTAGACCTTATCACCTTTGGCTTGACAGTTCGTAAGCAGTTTATAAAGTTTACTCAGGAAGTCACGAGCATATATACGGCGGTTAGCATCATCGAAGTCTAATAGCTCGCATTGTAATTGGCCTGCATCATCAAGTTCTTTGAATGCCTTCTTGACTAGCCTGTAACCACGGGTAACGTCTTCGCTTTTAGGATGTAAAATGATTACTTTATCAATTTGCAGCTGCTTGCGTTTTGTAAGCAAGTCATACATTATTGAAACGACAGCTGGTGACTCGCCGAGTGATGCTATCAGGACATTCTCTCTTAGAACTGGTAGAGGCTCCTCCACATGTTTTTCTATGATGCCCTGGCTTGTAGCGAAGTTAACAAGGTCGTTGTTCTCTGGATTTGCTCTGAGGGCCGCAAGGACCAGTTCTCGATAAGTTCAAATACCGTATACTCAAGATTACTCTCATCTGTAATAGCGGAGAGGTTCTGATTTAACTCATACTGGACCATCATCTTTAAACCCAGGCGCGTAGGAAAAGCGCTCAAGAGGGCTTCACACAATTGCTGCTGTTGCTTGCCATCTAGCTTCATGCCGTATTTCTCCCCTTTTCAGTATTAAAAGGTGAACAATTTTAATGTTGATTATATAGAAGATGGCATTCTCTTGCAATAGTTTTCTATGATTGCTAGGGCACATACTTCGTATCCGCGATACGCTTGCCAATGCTATCATCCGTGTCAAACCAATCGCGCTTGCTGGGGTAATAGTAGTCCACATCAGGATCAGGCGGCCAGCACCAGATACGGCGTAGATCATCCATTGCCACTGGCACAAGCCAGCGCTTATAAAAAGTGTTCAGCTGCTCATTCATAAAGTCCCACAGTCCACTCTCTTCGTTTAGAACGGTTTTACCGCGTTCTTTCCCTGCTTGCTGGTAGCGTGCAGCATAGTCCACCAGGGTCAGGCTTGTGGGATAGAGGTACACGGAACCCAGACCTAGCGGCTTCCCATAGCCGATTTTGTGACGCATGTCTTTTTCGAGCGTGACGGCAAGCAACAGGGCCGCAAATTCATCAGTTTCCAGATTGGTAAAGTCGATACGGAAGTGGAACTGAGTATCACAATCTAAGGGGTGAATATAGCGGTTTGCGGGCTTGCTGCCCATGTAGACGATCCCTTTTTCGGTAGGTAATGCTACGTCGGGTGAGTGATGGAAGTAGAATTTGCGTCCGGCTATCTGTTGTGCAGTTTCGTTGAGGTAGAAGCTGGCATGATGCGGCTTGGGTTCCATCAGCGCTTTGGTGTAGATAGGACGATCATATTTGCGCAGCTTGTCGGCGTAGACACAGGCATCGCCGATATTGATTTTGCCCAGAAAGACACCCCGTGCTCGCTCACTTAGCATACCGAACATACGACAGGCGATACAGAGATCAATGTTACTGTTGCAATGTTGAAATGCTGCTGGTACCTTGTCAAAATAGTTAATCTTATTGCGTTCGTACCGCCCATCGAAAAGTGTCAGACAACCGTTACCAAGCGTTTCGATCACATTACGCAATAGCCCTTTAAGCGAACTGCCGGGAATAATGTACTCGCCTTGCCGATTGCGGATCGACTCGGCAGGCTTCCTGAGATCGAAGGGGACTGCACGAGGGTCGGCAATGAATAAGGGTGTCTCGGCATATACGTCAACCTCTAACTGACCAGAGTAAAGAGGTTGTGATGTAGCGCTAGTCAGGCGATGATGCCAGGCTGGTCGTCGCCGCTCAGGTGGGCGTTGCCAATCAATACGTGCAAAATCATATGGGTTCATTGCGTCCTACTCCCACGGCTCTAGCGCCTGAAAACGATACAACTGTACTTCGCCAGTTTCCGTATCAAGATACTCGCATACAGACAGGCGTGCATAGCGGCTAACCTGCGAGTCTAGCGGATAACGTAGCAGACGAGGAATACGTACCTCAGCGAAATCTCCAGGTCGTACAGTAGAACTCATCTTTTCTAGATCGGATGGTCTGATTCGTTCACCAAAAAGATAGTAGTACCTCGGCTCATCACACTTTTTTAGTGAAGTAAGTACATCTGGCTTGTCTTTTAGTTTATAATCTTTCATTAGCGAACTATAATCTTCTGAACCAATATATATCACGTGCATCTGGCCTCTCTGCTTCTCCCAACGTAGTTCTGCATCCGTCCGAAAAACGCGTCCTGTATGATAATCGGTAATAGAGCTATCAGGGTCGCCTGGGAAAAAACGTCCTGCATGATCATCAGTAGTGGAGATATCGGTTGGCAAGTACGTGAACTGTAGTAGTGCTTTCCGTTCTTTCGTCTTGATAGCCGCCCGATCAGGTAGGCGTTCGGCCAAGATCCAGGCTGGTGCTGAGAAGCGACAGGCCATAATCAGACGCGGCAAATCAGCAACGGGGATATCTCCGGTGTAGAGTATCTCTGTCATATATTCTTATCCTCTCCAGAGCACCATTTAACGATTTGCTAAGAACATAGGGATCGTTGGCTCAGGCCAGTTTTCTATACGTTCGACAAATTTCTTGATGGCGATATCGCGCAAGCTATGCAATGCTGTGCCCTGAAAGATGCGCAGGCTACGGATGCCCCGTTGACTCTTCTCAACGGGCTGAGAAAGTTCGAGTAGATCATCTTGCCATGTACCATAACTCTGATCATCCTTTAGCCAGCGGCCCATACCCCATATCTGGTTGGACGGCTCCTCGTGTCCACGCATGCTACTGACGACAAAGCCGCTTGGTCGTCCATTGCGCTCCTGCTCACTGACTTTTGCGGTAACTTTGCCCAGACCGCGCGAACGTCCTGAGCCGAGACGTATCAGTTCGTCTTCCAGGTCTTGCAAAATGACGAACAGCATACCCAGTTGCCAGATCTCAAAGTTACGCAGATGCACATCCGTCTCGAAAGTCACACCTGTACTGACAACCTCAAGCTCAAATTTGGCTCCGTGGCTGGCCCCGCCGGTCAGTCGATCAATACCAACGCCATCGCGCTGTTCGGTAGCGGCTTTTGACGAGAGGTATGCATCACCGATGGCTATGCGACCGATAAAGCCAGTCGAGCCAAAAAGCCGACATGCCGGACAGGAATTGGCATAGACATAATCAGTCTGCACTTCTTGCTTGATGCGTTCCTCATTGCTTTGTTTGGCAAGTTGGGTAAAGACCGCACCACAAGAGTCGCGGTAATCCCGTCGCCGCTGACTCAAGTCAGCCTCTTTGTCCTCATTGCTAAAAAAGGGATAGCAAACCACAAGCTGCTTGAGACTGCATACCACTTTCTCGCTATGGCTGCGAAAAACGCCCTTGAGCGAACTACCGGGTAAGAAAATTTCTTGCTGACCATTGCGAAAGGTCAGCACTGGCGTCATATCGGGACCGCTGATGGTGGCGCGCCCGGAGCGAATGAGTAATGGTCCAGTAGTTGTAATGCTTAACGTAAAATAAGCTTCATTCACTAATTTCTTTAACATAACCGCTATACTCCTTCTTCTATACTATACTCATTAGGAGATGCCAGCGAAGAGCTGATTAATATATTGCTCCAAGAACTCCTGACCAGTCTGTCTACCTGCAAACTTAGCTTCAAGCGTTTTTCCCAGTAGATAGTTACGCAATCGCTCGTTTCGTTCTTTCTCATTAATATTAGTCAGTTCGAGTGTATACACATGCAGTTCGTTCAGCGCACAGGCACCGAGTCCGCGTGAGCGTTTGCCACCAATCGTACCGAAGCCGTGAACAAACTCGCTCAAGCCGACGCTGATCAGTTGTAGATCTTGGGGTGTGGCATTCTCCAGGGTTATTTCCAGGTCAAAGGTAGCGCTGGCGGGCACGACTTCAAAATCGTATTTGAGTCGATCTTTTGCCTTCTCGCTATCGCGGTCGATGGCGACACCATCACGCTGTTGAATGATGTCGTTCCATTCTCCCTCTGGCATATAGAGATCGTTAATCGCTATGTGTGAGGCCGCAAAGGGAGAACCGAACAACTGACAGGTATGGCAGAGATCGTCAATCACTTGCTCACGATACTCTTCCTGCGCTATTTTGTCAGTTATGGCACGTCGCTCTTGAATAATACCGCTCTGTCGTGCTGTTGGGCATATAGGCATGTCATATACTCTGGCCTGCTCCACAACCTCATCACTCACATCATTCTGTTCTATTAAGCTGCATGTACGCAGGTTGCCGGGCAGATTGGGGACAATTTTCTCGACGGTGCTACGCAGAGAGCCTTTGAAGCTGGAACCGGGAATAAAGGGAATCTCTTCGGGCGTGAGCACAACCGGGCTATCGCTATTACTGAGTGTCACCCTACCACCGCCAATATGCAGAGCCGTGCGCATCACCAGTTGGCCTTTAAAGAGATAGCGGTTGTTTAGTGTAAAACGATTGATGTGGTCTTGTTTAGCCATACCTGCCTACCTTCTCTTTGCTCTTTCAGTTGCTTTCTTAACTGCCAGCAGTCCATTTTCAGTGATAAGGTGCTGGATAAAGTCGCGGGCTAATACGATCATCAGTTCATCAATTTCCTGGCTGATCTCTTTATTCGTGAGTCCATGGCGTAGTAACTGAAACTCATCTTTGACCCGTTTATTCTTCATCGTGTTAAACAGCTTCTCCAGTTCGGTGTAAAAGATCTTGATATCTTGCTTTGACTCCGTCCAGTTGCGCTCGCGCTGGTGCCTAATAAAGTGTTCCAGCTGACTATAGCTGGCAGTGCGGGTGACATTCAGCAGTCCTGTCACTTGGCTGGCGGGCAATGGGGAGCGATCTTGTTCATCGACCAAGCGGCGTATGAAGGCGACCGCTTCGGGATAGAGCACACCATCGCTCAGGTCATATATTTTTTGTAGTTGCTCAGGAGTAGGCATACTTGCTATGCACCCCTCCTGTTACTCTCAAAACTCACATTGAACTCATATTGAATAATCATCTGGCGCAAGAATTGGCGGATGAGCAGTAGATGTACCTTGCGTCGTAGATGACGATCCTCCTCCGTTTTATCGCCTATCTTGAGTCTGTCATTACAAATTATCTTGCTTTTATCTTTGAGGTCATTCTCCAGATAGTCTAGCAATCGTTTGCCAAAGGCTTCTTTCGTCGGCTCTTCTTGGCAGGGAAAACCTTCACGCCAGTAAGGGAAGCGGGCTGTTTGTCGCTTAACGTAGTCCAGGATGTCTGAGACTTTCAGTGCACTGTTGGCGAGGTTCTCAAGCCCGGTCAATTGGGAACGGTGGCTTTTCTTCAAGGCGTAAGCGGCATGATTGCCAAGCTGTATTGCATTTGCATAGAAGTATTCTGCTTGAATGTTTACTTCGCGGATAATCTGCATATTTTTGTTCATCGCAGCTCTATCTCCTGATGAAATTGATCTGATACACACAGTCGCCCAAAGCCCTCGGCTCTGCGCCTGCCAGCACCTTGCTCCTCTAGCTCAAACAGTGCATCCTGGATCTTGGTGTTATCAAGACGCGATGAGCACGTGAATAGGAACACTGAGCCTGTCTCGATCGCATATTCGTTGATACGCGGCGTCCCCCACAATTCCAGCCAGCCAGTTACACGTCGTATACTAGCGGTGTGATAAATGAGTTCGAGATCTGGTATTTTGAGATCTGGTATCTGGAAATTATTCAGCATCTCTGTTAAAGCAGCCGCGTCAATGCAGCCTCGATAGCGCAAGAGTTCATCGCAAAGGATCAAGGGTGAATGGAGTGTTAGGGCAAAGAAGTGACGGCCCTTCAAATCACCGATCTCAAACCTAGCAGCCTATTTATGTACTAAATCATCAAAATCCACCAGACGCTGTTTAAATGATGCCAAG
>VBJK01000229.1:32087-33973 GCA_005879655.1 Chloroflexota bacterium
CCAATCTCTTTCAGGAAATCTTGAAATTGCGTGATCAGTTCCGTATTATCGGGGAACTTCACCAGGCCCCAGAACTGCATGCCCTCTTCAAACACCTGACGATTGTACAAAATACCATCCTGTACCGTCCCTGACTCGCGGTCAATGCCAGTATGTGTGCGCAAACGCGTATACTTCTCTTTCTCTGATGCTGTAATCTGATCTGGTATCTCGCTAGCGCATCGGTAATAGCCATCGAAATGATCCATGGCTTCACAACAAGGCTTGCTACCCTTTGTTGCTCTATAACGGCAGTCCTTATGGTTGCGCAGTGCTGCTAATGGGCCAGTCTCTTTTTGTTGGTAATCCTTGTCAGAACCAAGGACAAACATTGCCCAATCTATCAGACTATCGCGCACGCCATGCGCGTCGTTATCTTTGTTCTTGGGAAAGAGAAAACCTGGATGTCTTTTGCAACTCTGAGCAGTCTTTGGTACAGGATAGACGGGCAGATTCTGCTCATGCAGACCTTCATCTTTAAAAACGGCAGGATAGAGATTAGAATATAGTACCTCTTCGCGCAGAAAAAGTTGCTCAAACTCATCATGCTTCTCAGGATGTAAGAGCCGATATATGGCAGCTAGGCCACCCACAAAAGCAGAACCAGGAATATACTTTGTCGTTGCAGCACCACCGGGGGCATGATCAGTGCGAACGGAGAGCGGAGAAACGGCACTAACCCTGATGTAGAGATGTTTCATGCCTCTTCCTCCTCGCTTACAATTGCGCTAGAATAATATGAAAGTGCTTCTAGATGATCTAGCCAGAATTGCCATTTTTCTTTTTTGTATGGCTCTCCTCCATTAATCTTTAGCTCTTGTATTTCAATGCAACATTGCCCTTTGCCAGTCGATTTATTGCCGCCTAGTCGGTCTATCATATGCAATCCTGCTAGTAGAAGTAATAATGAATAAGTGGGTTTATGCTCTAGCGTTTCTATCGCTATGCATGTGAGCCAGCCATTGATAGTGCCATGTAATGTGAAATCCTTGGTACCAAACTCACTTGTATACAGTGCGCCCGGCACAGCCGTACGCGTGGGGCGATCTAGCCGTGCTTGGGTATAGAGACTAGTTTGCAAACTTTTATAGGAGCGTTCTTCGTCTTCATCCTGATGCTCATCTTTTGCTTGTCGTGCGTCATCGAAAAAGAGACGACCAGGATGGTGATGCGAGCCAAAGATGCGTGTCACCATCGTGACTGGTTGGTCCATGGCCCATAGGGCTTGCTGGGTATCATGTGGGCTAGCAATACGTGCAAGCATATCTTGGTCGAGTTCTTCATAAAGGCGAGAGAGCCGTTCGCATTGCTCGCGTACACAGCCTTTGATAGTAGAACCGGGCACATAGAGATAGCCGTCATGATCACGAACGACCGTACGATCAATCAAACCGAGGCGTAAGCCAGTTCCGTGATGAAAAGGAGCGGTGAACGTTACATCGTAGCTCAATTGAATACGATCAGTTTTCGCCACTACTGTCCTCCGTATCCTTTGAGATAAAGTCGTACAATTCTACAAAATCGAGCAGAGACGTGCGATAGACGTTCTTCTCTTTGCCTGTATCATCTATGAACCAGGGAAAGGTGACACGGGGGAAGACTAACTCATCCGGCTTGCTATGCTGCATCTGGCAACGTCCACCAAATTCATAGACCTGATGGGCAACGTGAGAGCGTTCCTTATCGCGCCAATTGGCCAGCAATGCTAATGCATCAATCACCGATGTCGTCAGATTCATCTGGAGCACAGCCTCACGCAACTGATGAAGCTTGGTACGCCCTAGATGGAGCTTATTACCTTCTCGAATAGCCTTGAGCAGGAAATGCAGGTCATCTGGCGTATATGG
>VBJK01000298.1 GCA_005879655.1 Chloroflexota bacterium
GGGATGGATCGGGGGGCCCGACTCGAGGCCTTATCGGAGGGACGCCCAATTCGCTTTAGGGCACACAAGTAGGGCTTCGGCACCATTTGCCTAGTCTTTAATTAGCCAAATTATGCTCTGTTCCTCCACATACCTGTTCCTTGCCATTCGAGCTCGCCGTCGCTTCCCAAACAAGAAATCTGTATAGATCTTGTGGTGTATCATCTTCATAATGACCTGGGTCGCCAAAGTGGGCTGCGCGGAGCACCATATCGCTATTTTAGAGCGTCTTGTCAACTCTTTTCCTCCTGAATGGCTCTTGCCACCGCAGTCCGGCGAGATCTTTGAAAATTTAGAACATTGCAATCGTAGATTGCGCGCTTTCGCTCTTGCTACTGGCTTCGATATTGTACGCAAAGGTGGTGGTACTAAGGCGCTTCCAAGCTGGCGGTTCTTCTGCTTTTATCATGGTACCGAAACAAGGAACGATCGCAAGCTCGAAGCTCGTGTAGAGACCGATGAGGAAGGCAATATCATAAGTAGACGTCAGCGTGATTCTACAAACGTTCAGCAGCTCGATTGTCAATGGGAAGGATTTTGCTCGTTTAAATTCATCGGTAAACGAGGGTCTAGCGAGAAGGGATATGTTTTGATGATAAAGAATGGTACTCACACCTGTACCTTCGCTGCCGACCCTCTAAGCGTCTTCCCTGCCCATCTCAAGACTACCGAAGAATGGAAGGGTGCAGCTATAATGGCGAAGAAACATCGTGAGCAGGTACTCCCCTACTCTGCAAGTAGGCGCCTCATTGATGCCGAGGGGTTTGGGCTTGTTCTCTCCTCGCGCGTATACTACAATAGTATAAGGAAGGAGATTCCGGACAAGTCGAAGCCTGAAACAATTGAGGCGCTACTACTTTCGCTAGAGGAGGAAGACTTCATCTATCAAACGCGAGTCAGCGTGGAAGAGGATGAGCAGGGTAGAGTTACTGCGCGAAAGCTACTACAGATCTTCTTCGCCCACAGAAAACAACTCGAAGCTGCCCAACGCTTCGTATCTTCATGGTTGTTAGTTATTGACGGTACTTTCAATACTAATAAACTGCGCCTGCCACTTCTCGTCGCCGTTGGTGTTCTGAACTCTGGTAGAACTTTTCCAATAGCTTTTTCATACTGCCCTAGTGAGAGCGCCGAATCGCTTGGTTTTGTGTGGCAAGCACTTAAAGAAGAGTGCTTTATTAGCGATTTACCAGGTCCTCGCGTGATATTAGGCGACTGGGCAGGCGGCTTAACAGCGAGTGTTTCAAAGCACTTCCCTGGGGCGCGCTTTCAAGGCTGTGATTGGCACTGCTGTCAAGCAATGGTCAGATGGTACCGAGCGAAGGAACAAGACTATACCAGTGAAGAAGTCGACAGTAGTGGTGAAAAGGTAGAGCAAGGACAAGAGCTGACACGCCGTATTCCAGGCTTAAAGACCCTATCTTGGTGTTATATTAAGTCGATGAATCTGAGCGACTTAAAGACGAATCGAAAGACCCTGAAGCAAGCAATGCGACCACACGATCGCCACTACATCGAGACGCAGTGGGAACCAAAGGAGAAAGAGTTTGTGTGGTACTACACCAAGTCGTATCCAAACCTGGGTTCAACATCATCGCAACGTGGTGAAAGCTATCATCCAGTTGTTCGCGAGATTACTAATGGTCAGCTTTCGTTTGAACAATCGGCTAAGAACCTTTCGCAGAAGGTCCTTTCTATTCTGAAAGATCTTGCAACTGACGAAGACCATTCGCTACGCCACTACGTTCGCACTGCGCAGCTTGACCTCACGGCTTTTAAGTACCTTGTTTGTACTATTAGCAACTACGCCTTAGCGAAGATAGAAGAAGAGTGGCATAAGCTAAAATTGACACTACTTACTGACCCAGATATCGACCTAGGCGCCTGTCGATGCGAACTCCTTCTCCGATTTGGCCTTCCCTGCAAACACCACCTTAAGCGCGCCTGCCTTGCTGGAATGCCTATACCAAAGAGCCTCATCCATCCGCGTTGGTGGCTAAAAGGCCCAGTGGTACACCATACAAACTGGCAGCCAAGATACCCAGAAGAAGAGCCGGTGCAATATTTAGAGCCTATGGTGGTAGATGTCGAAACCACAGGCCAAAATATTACAGCTATTCACAGGCAGCTAGGCCCCGAAGAACAGCGTTGCTACGCCCGTCAGATCGATATTGAGCATCAAAAGCTACTTACTATAGGTAGACACCACCTAGAGCTCCAGGCCTTCCCTATTAGCAATCCTGATCCTCTCCCAAAACAACAATATCGGAAGAAAAAGGACCACGGCAGGGCTGATGCAAGGGCTTTAACAGGCGCCGAGATTAATGAGAAAGAACAACTGACTCGTGAAGCAGCACTTGCAGTCAACATTACCCGCAAAGATACTAATGCAACGCCTCCAGGCACTCCTCCACAGGCCGGCGAGTCCCCGTATCAAACCTCGATCACATTGCCAACGAGGCCTTCGCCCCGACAGCCACTGCCTCAGGCACCAATAAGGCTCTTCCCCGGGGATGACAGTCCCGAAGTAGCTACCAAACTACCGGCATCGACAGCGCCACCGCGCCTGGAACAGCCGGAAGAGCAGGGCCGTGGCAAAAGGCGCAAGGTCACAAGGAAACAGTTTGATTACTCAACACCACGCTAATTGGCGCCAGCAAGGTCATTCGCCAGCGAGGTCATTTCCCCTATAGACA
>VBJK01000299.1 GCA_005879655.1 Chloroflexota bacterium
TCCTCTATGATGAGTAGAAGTAACCCTTATTAGTACCTATTAATTCTAAGGGCTTGTGGTCTAATTGGAAAAACGATCAACTTGTCACGTTGAAAGATGTCGGTTCGAGTCCGTCCAAGCCCGGCCCCCAACCTTGAGCCCTACGGGCCGGCAAAGCCGGGGGACCAAGGGGAGTAACCCTTTAACTAGGTTAGGGTCATAGCTCAATTGGATAGAGTGCTGTGTTGATAACGCAGTGGTTGAGGGTTCGAGTCCCTTTAGGTAAGGGTCCTGGCTCAATTGGTTAGAGTGCTGTGTTGATAACGCAGTGGTTATGGGTTCGAATCCCATGGGTCCTAACCCAATGGAATTTATCTATTTGATATCTTTTCTTTCTTTTGAGGAGTAAAAATAAACCAATTAAAAATGAACCTTCTTAAATCACCACCCCCCTACGATTGATTACTTGGGGGGGCCCCAGGACAAACTAATCTCCCACCCAGCCTTATAGGAAGAAGACCAGTATACTCGTTGGGAGGGGCTTGTACAGTCGCCTCAAGATAACCAAAGAAGTTAGAGTTTCCAAATTCATTGGGAGTTAACTTAGCAGGAGTAGGAATTACCACTGGCATTGGGCGAGTATAGCAGTAGGATACAGGGAATTGATGTCATAATAATACCCTTGCCCAATTAGATGAGGACGATAAACGTCTACCATTCCACCCATGTATGCTCCTCTAAATTTAGAATTAAGGCTTCTCGATAAGTCATAGACTTCTAACTCGTCTTTATTTAATTTAGGCAATTGCTCTGTCTTCCAAGTTGTAAAGGCAAGTCCTAGGGCTGAGAGGGCAGCAATAGGATTAATCTTGAACTCAGACTTAAGATATTTGAAGAAAGCAATGAGTATTTGATGAAGGGCCTTTACATCTCCCTCAATATAATGTTTACTCACCTCTAGAAAATTCCAAGCTTTATCTTTGAATTGTTCAGCCATCTTCTCCTATTCAGCAGGAGTAGTTCTTTTAGGTTCAAAATATTGATATTCTGGTATTGGACCTACCCAGTCAAGTAAACCACACAGCTCAAGGGGAATAAAGTAATGGGGAAAATGATCCTTCTGTGTTTCTACCTGAAAATTGTTGCTAATTTGGCTAAGCTTCCCGGTATAACTTTGATTGAATCCTTAATAGTCAACTGGACCTTTTTACCTAATATTACAGTTAAACTTCTTACTTTTCCATCTTGTACTATCGGATTAAAAGTGTATCCCTATTCATGAAGACTTTATTAGAGCAGCCAGAGAAAGGATTGCATCGTAACCGGCCCAGTTATGGAAGTAGACTACACATTTGAGGTTATTCTGAAGAAGGTCGAGCCAGAAGGCTCTAAGCATTAAGTGGGGTTCCATGTTGAATTGGGACTGAGATATATCCAATACTTTAAATATCATCCCATTATACCAGGCCGCCATGAATACTTGGTTTAAACCATCTTTGGTTATTAAACTTTCCAGTCCCCTTTGTAAGGGTCTAAGGTTGTAATCTCTGGGGGGTATTTTTGGGGCCCCTCTTCTTCCTTGTATTATGATTCCTAGGTGTTGGGAAGGTAGGTATATAAGTTCTACTTGTGGGATTTAAATTCAATCGGTCAAACCAATCAGAGTAATCGCTTGCTATACTGCAAGCTTCGATTGGAGCTAGCTGGAATGCCAGGGTGGAATAACGTAGTTACCCTCATGTTAGCGACACCTCTAATTCTATTCCCGATTTCTCCGAGTTTTATTCTTTCGTCTCTCCTCTAGGTGTATTCACCAATGGGGTTTGAATTCAATCTGCACCAAGAATCTCAGACTGGCAGAGGTCAGATTGACTCGGCCTACCCTGCTGTTTGTTTCTGCAAGTTGGTGTAACGGTCGCATGTTAGACTCATGTTCTGAAGGAGGCCGTTCGACTCGGCCACTTGCACAAAAAGGTGTTGTCTGGTATAGGACTCCTCTCTCGTTAGAAATTCGGATCCCCTGGTCCCAACCAGTAATAGTGGACAGGCTCTGGGCCAGGGCTTCCGCCAGGTTAGGGCCCCCTTATCCCCACCGACCCCCGGCTTTGCCGGCCCGTAGGGCTCAAGGGCTGGGGGTAGGTCTGCTACTACTTCCTCGGATTGGGACCCGACCGGACGATGTCTGGTAATAAAACCTCTTAGGGTAGGTGAGTTCAGCTGTAATTCCAACCCGCAGAATCCCTAGGCATAATTTGCTACTCTTTATCTATCTTCTGGCTTCTTCTTTGCTAGTTTTACCCCCCTTCTGTCTGTTGGTGGTTTCGGTTCATCTATCTTTGTGATCCCTCCCTCCCTTCCTTTCTCCTAAGATTGTGTGTGGTTTACTGAAGCGGCCCCCCGGCTTTGCCGGCCTAGGCTAGCCCCCGGTTAGCCCGGGGACCTTCGGCCTTGAGCCCCCTCGGCTCGGGGTTCGCTGACTATCACTTCCTATTGCCACTATGCTTCGTACTCCCCCCCTTATCGCCAACAATAGTTGTCTGTAAATCTGACTAACATGCTCCTTCTAAT
>VBJK01000072.1 GCA_005879655.1 Chloroflexota bacterium
GAACGTCAATCCCCCCTGTGAACTCAACTAAAGCGTGTGCAGGAAGCGGGTAGATCTATGAACATAAGTACTAGTGGATCTCAGATCCTTCTTTTTGAGCGAGATCAACAGTTTGCCGGGCTTTTGACCAGTGAGCTACAGCTCGCTAGTTTCGATTCTCATACAGCGCGTACTGCTGTTGAGGTATTTGATGCGATTGCACGGCTCCCGATACGACTTGTGCTGGTCAATCTCGCGCAAGCAGCTGCGGCTCGTCGTGAATTTTGGGTGGCGTTGGATACCCAGCGGCGTGTGCGTGGCGTGCAGGTATTAACATTTCACTGTTCTAATATTGCTGGTTATGGTCCACGCGATCCCGATGAACGCTCACAGAGCCTGGCCGATGTAGAGGTTGATGGTATGACAGGCATCACGAATCTGATGGAGATGATACGTTCGCGCTTGCCCAACGTCAATGCTAATACCAACACAATGCCTCGTATTCCTAGAACAGTTGTGTCACCACCATCAGCCAATACACAAACTGCCGCGCAACGTCCAGTGTCACCACCAACAGCCCCGAATAATTCATCATCCCCTGGTAGCCCGTTGTATCGTGCACCAGCAAATGTGGAAAATACTGCGCATGCCACCAGAAACTATACCACCACGACCGCACAAGCACCTACTGGCAGTTTGGCGGCAAATCCGGCCTCATCGCCCGCAGCACATGCTCCCATCACAGGGGCTAGCAATGCTGCTCAGTCATCTTACACCGATAAGATCCACGCAGTACTCTATCCTAATCAACGCACCTGGGCTTCCCAGGGCAACAATCCGTCTGCGCCTATGACGGAAAGTAGATCACCTTATGAGACGCAAGTTGATCTTTCACAGTCTCCCTCTGCTGAATCCAGTGTGTTACAACGTCTTGCTAATGGGCAAGCTGAGCAGGAAAGCGGTGAATCGGGTTTAGCTCAGCTCTCGCGTATGGTGCAGGAGCACAGAACTCCGGCGCGTAATAATACCTACAATGTATCTCCTATGGCAACGAGAGAGGGAGCATTGCCAGATGTCCCCCCTGTCACGAGTCCTGCTGCACCACCACAGAGGACTCAGAATGCTACGGCAGGTCAAGCGGGAGCATACGTTTCCCTGGGGCCTCAAACCAATGGTGCGCCAAACAATATGAGTGCTACAAGCTACGCTCCTACGCAGCAACGACAGGCTACAATGACTGAGAACTTTAGTAGCCAGCTGTTACGCCCAGCGCCTATCCAGGATATCCCTCTTGAACGGACAGAGCGCACGAGTCCGGCCACGAATATAGAAGTTACACGACGATCTGAAGCAGTCTCACGTCCAAATCCTAGTTCGCAATGGAACACGCCAACATCACCACTGGCTTCCATCGCTTCGGCGCTGCCAACTAGCAGCGAAGTACCTACAACTGTTACCCCTGCCCGTGTGGTACCAGCACCACCTTCTATACCAGAGCGGGAAAGTCCCCAAGAAAAGCCACAGGAAATGATGCAGGAACAGACGGCACGTGAACTATACTTTGAAGAAAGAGCATACGGTAAGCCTGCTCCAGTTGCACGCTCAAGATCAATACAAGAAGAGATGCAGTATGCAATCAGTAAGCTTGCAGAGAATCAGGGAGTGGAGAACGAGATCGCTGACATGGCAGATAATGCCGTACTGATCAATATCATGCAGAGTCTTCCCCCTATGCCACCGCCATCGGCACAACCTCCTCAGCCAGTGGTACTCACTGGTAGGGCTACACGTAGTCTCGGTAGTGTTATATTGGAAGGGCATCTTGTTCCACAGAGCCGTCTAGAAGTTGCACAAAATATTCAGCGTATGTTACGGGGGGTGGATATGAATTATCAATTAGGTGAAATTTTACTATTATTCAAATTACTCACACCGGACCAATTGTTAGCTGCGAGCCTGGTAAGCTATGGCATGATCACCACCACGCAAATTAGCTCCCTGGGGCGTATTCGGCAGGAGTTGCACTCTATAGGTTTAGAGTATGATCTGGAAAATCTCCTTATTCTCTTCAGAATCTTAACGCCGGACCAGTTGCGCGAGGTAAAAGCTGGTTGGCAGGGGTGAAGAAAATAAGGTTTTAGGTGTATGTCCCGTAGCTGCGCAATGTCTTGCGCCGTGCTCGCCAAAACATCCGTTGCCGCGTAATTCTTTGCGCCATGGTAACATACAAGTAAAACAGGTGCAAGACATTGCGCAGTTACGCTTGTGTTTGACGGGCATGGCGCAAGGAATTGCGCGGTTACAAACGCGATTGTATCCTAATGAGTTTATGCTGGCTGGTAGAAGCTATGCCAGCCAGAGAGCGAATAGCTTCTATGGTCTCCTGCGCATTGCGGACGAACTCAACGCGGGCCGGGATCTGCGCTTTGAAATCCTCTACCGTCATATCGTCGAGGAAACGTAGTCCTTCGTTATCTAGCATGACACGAGATAACAGAACGAGGTCCCCCAGGTTCCCATGCTCCGACAGTGCAGCCAGCACGTCTTGTCCGCACAGCAATCCAGCCACCGTGACCTCGGCACCAAAGAATTTATTAACAACAGGCAAGACCTGCACAGTGATATTCTCGATGCGACGAATGTCATTGGCTAACTGTTCAATGATGGGCAGGGCCATAGTGCTGGTGACTAGTGTGATGCTGCGTGGTGTGGGTAGCGCTACCGGCAAGCGGCGTTTGCCATGCGCCCATTGATCGATGAGGTAACGCGTCATGCCGACACCGTTCTCGATCTGTGAATAGCTACCGTAATGGCGCGCTGGTGGAAACTCGCGCTCCGTAATGTAATACCATTCATCAGAGAGGAAGACGAAGGGATAACCATCGGCGTTGTTCTGTTCAAATACGCGTTGCTGTACCGCAACCTGGGCCATAACGACTTCAGCTTCAGCGCTCGTGTAGTGATGGAGCGGTGGTAGTTCCCCAACTTTCATCATGTTATTGTATTTGGTCAAGCCGACAGGAACGACCGAGATTGATTCCACGATCGGGCGTAGCGCCATCAAGTCTTGTATACTGCGCTCAAGGTACTCGCCATCATTGATGCCAGGACAGAGTACCAGCTGCGTATGGCAAGTGATGCCCAGCGTGCCAAGGCGTTGAATATGAGCAATAATGTCACCAGCGCGTGGCCCATCAACCATCTTGCGGCGTAGTACGGGATCGGTGACATGCACAGAGACATAGAGCGGCGTCAATTTCTGCTCATCAAGACGCTGCCAATCGAGTTCTTTTAGATTGGTAAGTGTAATAAAGTTCCCGAAAAGAAACGAGTAGCGATAATCGTCGTCTTTAATATAGAGCGAGGCACGCATCCCATGGGCTAAGCCCGGTTGAGGTGTGTAACGCTGTGGTAAGCCCTGGATAAAGCAAAACACACATTTATTAGCGCATTGACGGATAAAGGGGGCAGGCTCCTCACCGAACAAAACGCCCAGATTCTCATCTGCATTTTTCGCAATGCGTACTTCGTGTTGCACCTGTTGCCGCTCAAAACCCAGTACAAGCTCTTCATCTGCAACATAAAAGCGATAATCGACAAGATCGCGGATCAGGTGCCCATTAATTGTACGCAAAAGATCACCCGATTGCAGTCCCGCGCGATCAGCGGGACTCTCGGGTACAACCTCACGCACCCATCCATACATTTTTGGCATTGATATTATTTCCTCAAGATACAGCGGAGAAACAGGGTCATGAGTTACTACACTTTCACGACAGCTTTTTCGCTTTTGCGACGACGTGAACGTTCTGTACCATTCTCATCGCTTTTTTCCTCTTTTATTTTTGCTTCTTTACTTAGCGCAGGTTCGAGACCTGTATCCAATACCTCGCGGATATCGGTTGTGAAGACGAAATGCATTTCCTCGTGTAGCTCTTTGGGCAGATCTTCCATCAGATCGGCCTCGTTGCGCTTTGGCAGAATGACCGTGCGAATGCCAGAGCGATAGGCGGCGAGCACCTTTTCTTTGACACCACCAATGGGCATGACCTTCCCACGCAGGGTGATCTCGCCGGTCATGGCCACATCCGAGCGCACCTTGCGGCCACTGGCTAACGAGACGAGCACTGTCACCATCGTAACACCTGCCGAAGGGCCATCCTTGGGGATCGCACCTGCTGGCACGTGAATATGAACGTTCTGATTCTCAAAGATGTGCTGTGGCAAGCCGAGCACTGTAGCATTAGAGCGCACGTAGCTCAATGCGGCAGTAGCGGATTCTTTCATCACCTCGCCTAGCTGGCCGGTAAGAATCAGACGTTCCTCTTTGCCGGGCATTGTCGCGGCTTCAATAAAGATGATCTCGCCACCGACCGGCGTCCAGACCAGACCTGTAGCGATGCCAGCACGGTCAATAGGCGTCTCTTTTCCTTCGGCGATCTGTTTGGCGATCTTGCGGCACAGCGTACCCACCTCGCGCTCCAGATTGCGTACTCCGGCTTCGCGTGTGTAGTCGCGCACAATATGACGGATCACCTCTTCATCCAGCGTAAGCTCGTTCTCGCGCAAGCCATTGGCCTCTAGCTGTTTGGGCAAGAGGTAGCGTAGCGCAATGTGCAGCTTCTGCTCCTCAGTATAACCGGACAATTCCAATATTTCCATGCGGTCACGTAGTGGCGCTGGAATTGGTTCCAGGGCATTGGCCGTAGCGATAAACATCACCTGCGACAGATCGAAAGGCAGGTCCAGGTAATTATCGCGGAAATTATAGTTCTGCTCTGGATCTAAAACCTCTAGTAGCGCGGAGGAAGGATCACCACGCCAGTCTGCACCAACCTTATCCACCTCGTCCAGCATAATGACTGGATCATTGGTATCTACGCGGCGTAAGGTCTGGATAATCCGACCTGGCATCGCACCAATATAGGTGCGACGATGGCCGCGAATCTCAGCCTCGTCACGAATACCACCGAGGGACATACGCGCGAACTTACGACCCAATGCTCTGGCGATCGAGTGACCAAGGGACGTTTTACCTACGCCTGGCGGGCCAACGAAGCAGAGAATCGGTTCGCGGTTGATCACACGCATTTCTTCTGATGTGTGTAAGGGACGCGTGGGATGTCGCTTATCGCCCTCAACTTCAATCTCAGGCTCGGCAGACTCCTGGCTGCGTTGAGCCTGTTCGGCCTTACGATCTTCTTTCAAGCGGCGCACCGCCAGATATTCCAGAATGCGCTCCTTGATCTTCTCCAGATCGTAGTGATCTTGATCGAGAACCTTTCGTGCGTAAGGAACATCAATCGGCTCGCCACTACTCCTGCTCCAGGGCAGGCTGGCCAGTAATTCCAGGTAGGTGCGAATGATACTATATTCGGGTGACGCAGTAGGAAGCTTTTCTAGCCGCGCAAGTTCTCTATGCGCTTCCTTCAAAGCCTCTTCTGGCAGCTTGGCCTCCTCGATCTTGTGGCGTAGTTCGTTGACCGTGGCCTGTTCTTCGCTCTCCTCGCCCAGCTCGCGCTGAATGGCCTTGAGCTGCTCGCGCAACAGATACTCGCGCTGCATCTTGCCCATCTCTTCCTGCGCACTGGTCTGAATTTTCTTGCCCAGTTCAAAGATCTCTAGCTCATGCGCGAGGAAGCGACTCAAATGAACAAGCTTTTCATGAACAGAATCGAGTTCAAGCAGCTTCTGCCGCAGCTCCAGATCCATCTGCACAAAGGTAGCGATCACATAGACGACCTGACGAGGCTCCTCTAGATTCAACGTAGCGGCGGCCACACCCTCCGGCATATTCTGTACTAACGCAACCAAGCGCTGAAAATAACTGATCACATTGCGTTTGAGTGCCTCAGTCTCATTGTCTGTTTCCTGGACATCTGGTTTTGGCGTCACGCGTGCGGCCAGGTAAGGCTTTTCTTGCACAAATTCATCGATCACCACGCGTTCCAGACCCTGCACAGCGATTTGTAACGTGCCATCGGGCATACGGAACATGCGGCCAATACGTGAAACCGTACCAATCTTGAAGATATCATCTGGACCGGCCTGATCGATCTCCGCAGACTTTTGGGCTACCAGTACAACCAAGCGGTCACTGCGCATGACATCATCGATTAAGCGAATCGAACGCTCCTGACCAACGCCAAGCGGCTGGACCGAGAACGGGTAAACAACCGTATCTTTTAGCGGCAAGACCGGCAAAAAATCAGGAATCGTCAAGCGATCGTCATCTTGCTGATGTTGAGCGAACTCTTCTGAAGTAGCCGCATGGATTCTTTCCTCGATCTCCTTTTCGATTGAGTCAACTTCCTCGGCCTTATCGCTCATCGTGGGAGGTGAATCTGCTACCGGTTGTTCAGACTCTTGCGTAGCATGTAGCTCAGTATCTTGCAGCTCCTCAGAAAAATGGTTACTGGCTGCACGTTCTAGCGTGTCTTCCGCCTGTTCTTGTTGTATAGTTGTTTTTTTGCTTGTTTTCTTTTTCATAAAACTCCATTAATACCTTCTCTACATAGTGCAGGGAGTAACATTAATCTTTGGTATTATGTCGCTGGATGCGTACACGTTCAGGTTTTTTGGCTGGTAATGTGGGTAGATCGACCCAGAGAAAACCATTTTCATAGCGAGCAGTGACTGCATCGCGTTGTATAGGATAAGCAATATACACTTCAAGGCGAAATGGACCATAGCGGATCTGAGCTTCATGGTAACACAGGCTCTCCTGGCTGCCATGCTCATCAGTACGTTCACCGCTGATTACCAGAGCATCTTCATAGAGCGTCACCTCAATCTCTTCTTCATTCATGCCCGCAAGCTCTACTTTGATGGTCATCATATGCGTGGATTCCAGGATATCAGCTAGAGGACGCCAAGTGGTAGAGCGTTGAAGCACGGATTGTTGACCCTGACGCAGCGCATCATTGAGTAACTGGCGATAATGTTGCTCCACGTGTTTTTGTGATCCATCTATATAACGATAGGTCACATGCCGATAACGCATTCGCATGGCTTCACAACCTCTTTGGGAAAAACTGATGATAATGGGCCTGTGAGTTGAATAACCTTCCTGATTATGGCACGCGTTCTTTGAAATTGCAAGTGTGCGAAAGATGAATGAGTGCTGGCGAAAGGTAATTGTGGTAAGCACAGCGTAATGAATTGCGCATCTACGAGAGTTTGACGTGATCCTGTTGATATGCTACTATGTTTCTATGTAATTCCTCTTCGGTATATATTCTACCTGAAACGCTGGATATCATAGTGCGTAGTTGCCGGACTGCCTTGATGCGGTTATCCTGCAACTGTGAGGGCAAAACGACATGATCACGCAAACGATCAAACGTTGGTGGAACAGGCTGTTCGGGTGGTGGCCCTGGAAGCGGTCTTCGCAGACTAGTTACACACAAACTGTTACAAATAGAAATCAGAGTGCGCCACAAGATACCGTGTGGCGAACGACGGTAGATGGACCAGTATCTTTGACTGGCGTTACTTCGGTTGCCATTGACCAGCAAAGGGATGAGAACTTTGCTGAAACTGCGTGGTTAACGACTGAAGAACGTTCTGAACATCTTGTACAAGAACTTCCACCAATGGAGGCTGAGGAGCGCCTTGACGCTACATGCCTTTCTTTGATAGATACATCTCAAGAAGTACCTGTTGTCTCAAGCGGAGAATTGAGTGTTCCGACGTATGAGCAGCAGTTAGCATTTCTCCACTACTTAGTGCAACGTGGCATTGTCAACGAAGGTTTTACCGAGGGACAAGTCCCCGCGCAATATCAACAAAAAGTGGAGTGAGGTTGGAGAAGAAAAGGTGGGTCGCGCCTACACACCCCTGCAACGCACCGTGAAGGTCTGCCTGTGCAGGGGCGAAACGCAACCCACCATTGGATAACGTTTGCTAAGTCACTGATACTCATGTGAACTTCTACCAACTAGTATACACTACTTTCCCCCAAATTTCAAATGTCTCCCCAGGTAACTCTAGGTAGCAGCATGTATTGAAAATAAGGCATTCACCTGATGTGGCTATGGATTACCTTTGTTATAGTATGTTGTAGGAGGCGCTCTATCGTTAGCTAGCTTACGAAAGTAAGACAGAGGAGTATATTACATGTATAACGTGGCACCAGAGGTAATATCTATTGCAGAAGCATGCCTCGGGGGTCTACACAGTCGTTCTGTGCTCTTAATAGGGTCAGAAGAGCAACGATATCCATATATAAAATTACTGCACCGGGCCGGGATGAAATATATCTACCAGGAAGACACGGCTAGCCGAGTGTCGTACTTGCTTCCTCATGTGCAATTACTTATTAGCTTGCCCCCACCTGTTTGCGCTGAACAAGCTACACCCATGCTCACAGCGGCCAGTATTGCCAAAGGGTGTGAGGGGCGTCATGCCCCGCTCTTCATTTTTGACCTCGCTACAAAATCCGCCAGACCTTCCGTGGAGGAGTTAGCTGGTTTGTTGCCAGAAGTATGCCTTTATACACCGGCGGATCTACAACCCCTCTTATCTAACCGGTTAGAGGCAAAAGCGTCCTGACCACTCTTGAGAGAGCCTACTTGCTTTGATGTGGTACACTGGGATAGTCTGGCGAACGTTTCTACCGTCATTGGGCATGCTTTAGTAGGGTGTTCCACAAGCGAAATAAGGGAAGAATGGAAGTCATAAAGATCTCTCCCCGTGGCTATTGCTACGGTGTTGTTGATGCATTAAACATTGCGCGGCAGGCTGCGAAAGATCCTACACTGCCGCGTCCTATTCACGTTGTTGGTCAGGTTATCCACAATCGACATGCCATTGACGAACTCTCTGGTTTAGGTATCATTACCCTGGACGGCCCCAATAGATTAGCTATTTTAGAACAAGTCAAAGAAGGGACCGTTATCTTTACTGCACATGGTGTCTCTCCCCAGATCAAGCAACTCGCGCTGCTGCGTGGATTGCACTGTATCGATGCAACCTGCCCAGATGTAACAGTCACCCACCAGCTCGTGCGTGATCTGGTAGCAAAAGGCTATTACATCCTCTATATTGGGAAGAAAGGGCACCCCGAACCAGAAGGCGTAATGGGCGAGGTCCCCGGTTACGTCAGTTTGATTGAAACCGAGGCCGATATCGATGAGCTACAGCTCAGCGCTGAGCAAGAGAAAAAGCTCGCTATTTCAACACAAACAACACTCTCGTTCTGGGATACACAACGTATCATCCAGCATATTAAGATGCGTTATCCGCATACAGAAGTTTTCGTTGATATCTGCCGTGCGACGCAGACACGGCAGGAGGCTGTGGCAGAGCAGGCAAAAGGTGCGGACCTGACGATTGTGGTTGGTGATCCTCGTAGTAATAATACGAATCGGCTGGTGCAAGTCTCTGAAGAATTAGCTGGCGTACCAGCTATACGTATTGAGGATCTTTCGCAGTTGCAAACGGAATGGCTCAAAGGAAAGAAACGCGTGGCAGTGACTGCCGGTGCATCGACGCCTAGCCAGTTAACACGTGCGGTTATTCGTTATCTAGAAGAATATCAAGCGGAAGAAGCCTAGTCAAGTGCCCCATGTGTTGTGCATACAGGGGCTTCTACGCGGTGGTTGTATTAGGATGAATAAATATTACGTGAACAGTTTTGACAAGGCATTACTACAGTGTAGTGCAGAAGAGTTGGCCTTATTAAGTCGTTTATGGGGATTGGACGGCACGGCATCGGATATTGTGAGGGAACTCTACGCGCGCATGCAAGATCCCATTGCGGTGCGTTTTGTGTGGGAGGCGCTCTCAAAGGATGAACAGCAGGTGCTCTATCAGGCGCTATCCGTTGCTCAGGGGGGGATACGCCGTACTGACTTGCTGATTAAATCGCATTTGGACCCAGGCCGTTACGAGTTGGCTATTGATAATCTGTTGCGGTACTTGCTGCTCTATGAGCAAGTAGAGAATGTCTCCGGGAAGAAGAGCAATCCCACCTCTAGCGCGGCAAAAAAACTCGCCAAAAATGCGCTTGAAAAAGTGAAGGTGATCCATGCCTTTCCTGATACCATGAAGTTGCTGTACGGGATTGGCCAGGAGATCTTTATCTCAGATGACCGTGCTACACGCACATTACAACAGTTGTTGGCGCAGGCTCCCGATATGTGGCTCTATCAGGGTATTCGTCGCTTTCAAGGGGTATCCTGGGATACTGATTACTCGCGTGCCGATTTTAAAGAGAAGATCATTCGTACGCTACAAAAGCTCTCTGATCCGCTTGCACATCTGCCCACGCTGAGTGAAGACGCGCGTTTGCTCTACCGCTGGCTACGTGGGCAAGGGGGCCGCGTCAGCATGCAGGATGTGCGCATACACACAGGACTGAGCGATCACAGACTCTGGGCTATTTTGCATGAATTAGAGCATGTATTCCTGGCTTTTGATACCTTCTCAAAACAGGAACGCGTACTCTTCATTCCTAGAGATTATGCCTCATCTGCCGATCCTGCCGCTGGGCAGAGCGCTGCAACCGATGAGCAGAGCGAAGTTGATACAGCGCCGAAAACCGTACTGGCCGCAGAGCCAATCGTCCTCTATGATATAGCAGTTGTCACCAATGCACTCTACCAATACGCTATGGAGCCAACGCAGGCGGGACATATCCCCAAGCGCATTTTCAATAAAATTCGCCCTATACTTCATGGAGACTCTATCTACGATTATCAGGACAATGATCTCTATCTTGAAGTTTTGCTTGCGGCGATGCGTGACCTGCGCATTGTGCAACTGCCTGAGTCGCCATCTGAGGATGTTAAGGCCCGCTATGAACCCGGCTCGCATCTGGACGCGTGGGCACTGCTAGACCTGGCGGAGCAGGCGGTACAGTGGTTACAGTTCTGGGTGAGTAGTGGCAGCTGGCACGATGATCGCGGTATGAACTACAGGCCGTGGGATCACTATCTGCTCCAGTCCAGATTGGCGCGTGAAGTGATTTTGCGACATTTAAGCAAATGTACAGCGGGGCAGTGGTATACCATCAACTCATTGCTAGCAGAAATATGGCAGGAGGATGCCTTTACCGCCCGTCCATCCTCAAGTTATGCACGGCAACAGACACATGTCAACAAAACACCTGCCATACGTGAAAAGTGGAACCAGTGCGATGCAGAACTCTATATCGGTATCTTGAACAGTACTTTAAGAGAGATGGGCATTACCAGCGTCGGCTTCTCGCAGGAAAATGCTCTGGAATTAGAGAGGCCCGTCAATCCCCATGTCTTTCAGCTAACCGAGTTTGGAAAAAGCGTGCTGGCCACGCGTGAAGAGGTCCTGCTGGAGAAAAAGCAGGTGCAACCAGAAACGCCAGCGGCCCCAGCGCGCGTGCTCATTGTCCAGCCAAACTTTGAGTTATTGATATTGCAGCCTGACCTACCAACATTGTATAGTATTTTGCCCTTTGTACAAGTAAAGCACATTGGTGTGGTCAGTCGCCTGACATTGACAAAAGATGCGGTCTTGCGTGCACTGGCGGCGGGTAAGCGTGTGGAGCAGATAAGAGGCGCACTGGAAGAGCATAGCCAGAAAGAGCTACCCCAGAATGTCCTCTATACACTCAATGACTGGGTAAAGAACTACAAAGAAGCGAGGATCTCCCAGGTATTGTTATTCGAGGTTTCTAGTGAAGCTATTGCGCAGGAACTTTGCAACACGCCGCAGATCAAGGAACTCGGCTTGCGTCAAATAGCCCCTTGTACGCTCGTATTGAGCAGCGATGTGAATCTGCAACAGCTCAAACGAACCCTCGAAAAACAGGGAGTCACCGTGCACCTCAGTCGTAATATTATTACCCGCTCGACGCGCTACAGTGCTGCTACTTACAGTATATATCAATAAGTTGCAACGTTATAATTACTACGCCACTTGGGGGATAGAGTGGCAACAAGAGATAAAATGAGTTACAATGCTTCAGAGATACACGTTTGCTAACATCATTTCCCCATAAGTGGTTAGCCAATTTGTACCACCATACGGAGTAAAGAGAGGATTCCAATGGCAGGGGACTGTTCATTTGATATAGTATCACAGTTTGATGAGCAAGAGTTGCACAACGCAGTCGATCAGACACGCCGCGAAGTGCAGACGCGTTATGATCTGAAGGATACGAAAACCGAGATAACCTTAAATAAGGATAACGTGACCATTCTCACAGATAGCACACTAACGCTGAAGAATGTGCGCGATATTCTGGAATCGAAAGCGGTTCGTCGCAACCTGTCTCTCAAGATTTTTAAGCCGGGCAAAGAAGAAAATGCGGCGGCAGGGCGGGTGCGACAGGTAATTCAATTACAGCAAGGCATCTCGCAGGAGCAGGCGAAAGAGATCAGCAAGTATCTGCGTGATAGCTTTCCGAAAGTGCGTCCACAGATCCAGGGTGAGGCGATTCGTGTGACGGCTAAGAGCCGTGATGAGCTACAGAGCTTGTATTGTAATAAGTCATCAAAAAACGTAATACATGTATTATATGGTATTGAGCTATTTAATAGGGATAAACGCAAAGTACTTTAGTACCAAAGAGGTGCCCTCAAAATAGATTTGTAGTACCCTAAAGTTTAACTGGACTAAGCCTATTAGGGCTGTTGTGGCTTCGCGTGAGGTGCCTTTGCGGCAGAAAACTTATGCAGCGCGACAACAGTGCTCTCGTTCGAGAAAGTGACTTTCATGTCTGGGAACCGACAAATCTTTGACGTAGCGACACACACAGCCGACCGCCATCGTTGGGATAGTCAGTGGCCGGAAGCGATGCATGAATACCAACGAGCACTTGCGGAGTTCCCAGATGACACAACCGCACATAGTGGGCTAGGGTATTGCTACATGCAAACGAAGCAGTGGCAAAAGGCGCTCGATGAGTACGAATACATTTTTCAGCGTGATCCCAGCAATGTGATCGTCCTGAGCAAGATAGCCGAACTGTACGGTATTTTGAATAGGCGTGAGGATGCCTATACTGCATATCTGCATCTGGCAGATCTTTACTCAGAAGCAAGTCAAGAAGCACGCGCAGAAGCAGCCTGGCTAAAAGCTGCTCAGTTATCCTCTGGTAATCCTGAACCCCATGAGCGGCTCGCTAGCTACTACTTTGAGCAAAAAGACATCACAGCTATGATTCAGCAGCGCTTGGCCGCAGCTCAGGGCTACCTTGCAAGAAATGATTTTGTGGCGGCTAGTACACAATGCGAAGAAGTATTGCGTGCTGATGGGGCAAACGTCCAGGCACAGCAATTGCTCGCGCGAATACGGAATGGGTCTGCTTCTCTGCCATCAGAGCCAACAATGTCTATGGCAACAGCTGCTGATCCAGGAGATGACACATTTCTCCCGGCTGATAGACCACCACAGCTAGGTGCATCTCTTACTTCTTTCACTTCTCAAGAAGATAATTCAGGAGCTGATACCATTAGATCAAGCAATACAGACGGAGGTACAACAGGCATCATGGGAAACATGGGCAACTTCGGTGGGGTGAGTAATCCGGGACCAGCCCCAGCTATGAATGGGGCTGGTGGAGGAATGGAATCTGCTCCCCGTAAAAGGATTACTGCAAACCAGGTAACAGGGGTTTTGAAGCAGGCCCAGGCATATCAATCCCAGGGTCGTTTCAATGATGCTATCGACCTCTGTGAGCAGATCCTGGAGAGCGGCTTCGATCGACCAGACGCTCGTTACTTTTTAGGATGGCTTTATCAGGAGCAACAGCGTTGGAATGATGCTATCCGGCAGTTCCAGATGCTCTTGAATGATCAAGATTATGCACTTTCCTGTTACTATGCGTTAGGACAGTGTTATCGTGCGCGTGGTGATCTGCGCACTGCCGCAGTGCATTTCGATGAAGCGGTAGACCGTGTGAATCTGGATGCATTAACGGTGGAAGAATCTGATCAGTTAGTGCAGCTCTGTCAGGAAGCGGCGGAGGCGCATCGTTTGCTAGGTGAGCAGGAACAAACTCTGACGGTCTATAATGCTCTCTTAGGTTTCTTACGTAGTCGTGGCTGGAATGATAAGGTGGCGCAGGTCGAGTTTATGTTACAGCAGACCCAGGGTGCTCCTGCATCCTCGCGTCCACCCACGCCTCCTACAGCGCAGGTGCAAGCGCAACCAGTGCAGCCTGCGATGCAGCCGCCTGCACCTCCGGTTTCTATTCCAGACGCAGCTACTATGGCATTCAATGTTGCCAGCTTGAATGGTGCCGCTGGCCCTCAAGTGAATGTAGGATCACAATCATCTATGCCTCCGTCTCTGTCCTCTGCGACAGGTGCTGTTGGTGAGTTGCCTGACTGGTTAACTGGAATTTTGAGCGACTCTGAGAAGACTCAGATCCAGGAAAGGAAAACTGCACCTGCTCCATCTGCGCCACAGGCTTCCGCGCCGCCTCCGGCTTCCGCGCCACCGCCGCTGAGCGAGCAAGATATTGCGATGGCACAGACAGCTTTCTTCACGCCAGTCGTGCCGCCAACTGAACAAGCGCGTCCGCAGGTAGCAGCACCCGCGCCTACCGTACAGTCGCCAGTGCCGCCAGCACAGTCTGCTCAGCAAGCTCCAGCAGCGCCACCTTCCTGGCTAACCAATGATATGAACGCTCCTGCAAATGGAACGCGTTCCTTACCTGTGGAACAGTTGCCGGTCGTGCCAACGCCTCCTGCCGCTCCCCCGGTAGTTCCGGCGCAGCAGGCCGCTCCTGCGCAAGCAGTCGTGCCCCCGCCGCCGCCCATGCCTGTCCAGACGGCAGTACCTGCACCGCCAGCACCTGTTGCTCCACCGCCAGTGGTACCTCCGGCTCCCGCCGTGCAGCCAGCCGCAACGGCCCCGGCGCTCTTCGATCTGGCTACGCCAGTAGTGCCTACGGCGCAAGCCGCGCCAGAGAAGAAGGCAGGCATTGAAGAAATGCTAGGCCAGATGGCCGGCTCGAAAGATGACGGCTTGAAGCAGGTTGCCGATGCCGTATTGACCAGTACCGCTACACTGCCGGAGAATGTGCGCAGGCAGGTTGTGCGCTCAATGCAGGATATCCAAAATTATGTCAGTCATGGCCTACTCACCTCGGCGACGGAAGAATCTTTGCGCGTCATCGACATTGCTCCACAGTATCTGGATATCCATCAGGTCTTGTGTGAGATTTACGTACGGCAGGGCAAGATAGAGCAGGCTATTACCAAATATGCTATCCTCGTTGATACCTATATCGTCAATGGGCGCACGGAGGATGCCGTCGCTACCTACCGGCGCATCTTACAGCTTGAGCCGAATAATCTGACGTACCGCTTGCGCTTGGTCAGCTTGCTCTCAACGCTTGGTAATAAAGAAGATCTGCTCAGAGAGCGCACATTGGCCGCCGAGTCCTACTTACGTCTGGGCTATATGGATCGTGCACTCAATGAGCTGGAGCAGGCGCTACAGGAGAGTCCGACCAGCGTGCCGACGCGCTTGAACTATGCCCTGGCCCTACAGAAATTGGGACGTACCCAGCAAGCTGTAGCGGAATATCAGCGCGTGCTACAGGTTGATCCGCGCAACATTGCCGCATTAGTGCGTTGGCACATTGCTATGATTACCACCATTGGCGCGGCTCGTGCGGCGGCGCTGGAGGTGCTCGCTCGTATTCGCTGGCAACTGCGCGGTGAGGGACAGAAAAATGCAGATGCCGTGCTTCGTGAGTATATGCAGACGGTTGACATCTATCCTAACAATGCCGATCTGCATTATTCACTGGGGCAAATCTATCATCAATGTGGACAGTTTGATCAAGCGGTTGACTCTTATATCCTGGCGTTGCGTGATAGCGCAGTGGAGATCCTGGGTCGTGTAGGCATTGCTCAGTGTTTACTGGTACAGGGCAAACCGGAACCTGCTATGCAGCAACTGGAACAGGCATTGCAAGCAGTACGCCATTCCTCTTCCTCGGTTGATCCAGCAACTTGGGCGGCTCGTCCACGCGAAGAAGGCGAGACGCACCAGGCACCAGAGGTGGAAATCTCTCTGCTGCTAGCAAATACCTATGGCCGCGTTGGACGACAGGAGGAGATGCAAGCTCTTATACGCCAAGTCAAGCAAGGCAAGCCTTCACAGGACGAAGTCTCTTCAACCCTTGCCGAGATCTCCACTCGCCAGGGTGGGGATACTGCCAGCATTGTGCAAGAGTCTCTGGAATTAGCCCGTCATTATCGCAGTAATCGTCAGACCGATAATGCCATTAATGTCCTCAATGAAATCTTGCGCATGGCTCCGCAAGATCCGCGTCCTCATCACGAGCTGGCCGATATCAATATTCAGCGGGGTTTACTGGATGAGGGTATTGCGGAATTACGGCTATTAGCGGACATTTACCTGCGCCGTAATCAATTGACAGATGCAGGAGTCACAATCCAACGTATCGGCAACCTCTATGATGAGATGGGCAACAACGAGGAAGCGCTGGCGAACTTGTGTCGTGCCGTCGATCTGATACCAGATTCGATGGAATTGTTGCGTGAGGTCGTTGGCTTCTGCTGGCGTTTGGGACGCCAACACGAGGCGGGCAAATATCAGGTCATCATTGCTCGCTACTACTTTGAGACGCAGCAGGTCAAAGAAGCGGTGGCCGCGTTACAACAGTTGATCGCTATTGATAAGAACAACTACGATGCCTATGATATGCTGGGGCGGGCCTATCAGTCTGTCGGTGAATATGAGCAGGCGAGCCGTGTCTATCGCAATCTGGCCAAGATTAATCCTGGTAATACGAAAGCACGCGAACGGCTAGCAACACTGCAAGAACTGCGCACAAAGTAATATAATCACCTTGTAAGAAAGAACCGGTTGAGCGTATTGGCCCAGCCGATTCTTTCTTGCAAGGTGATTATGTATTACTCTATGCAAAAGAAGAAATGGTCTTATGTAATACTCAAAGAACTTTGCTGTTCTATATGAGTGCTAGTCCCAGTCTCCTTTTCTTGACGTTGCAACTCAAATACGAGCCGAGCTACAGTTTCTGATGTGACTGAGGAAGGTTCCGCTTGTGGAGTACCAACACCAGCTATACTATCAACCTCGTTTTGCCTCCAATCAGATGTTGTTCCTTGTACACCCAACGGCTTCATAACCTCCTCCATCCATCGCGCGCCACAGATACAACACATCCCATGACTCGCTTCATAGAGCTTAGGTAGGGGACGTTGTGAGACTCGCTCTCCTACGCTGTCTATTAAGCGCAAACACCACGCACACTGGCGCATCATGACTGTTAGTCCTTTCTCAACAGGTAATGCCTCATTAGTGGAAATGATCGTACACGATCGGCATCCCTACCAGCAACTTTTCTATGCGAGGTCAACTTCCTGTCCCCTAAATACAACGCTTTACGCCCATGTTTTTAGGATTGAGAATACCTCTATATAGTATTATACTGCAAGCCATGCAGTTGGTCTTTCATTTCACTTCACCATAATGGAGATGGTGTGGTAGCCTGACGAACCATCAGGCGCGGGCAGTGCTTCTGTGGGGTCTTGTATATTCCCCTCCATGTCAATTGCCCGTACGATGATGGTATCTGTGCCCACTTTTGGTTGCCAGGGAAGTTCCCATAATACCCAGCTAAGCTGAGAGAAGGGACGTTTGAGGGTCGCAGCTTGCCAGGTTTGCCCATTATCAATGGTGACATTTACCTCGCTGATGCCTTTGTCGCCTGAGAATGCTATACCTGTGATAACGGTTGGCTGGTTTGCCGTCAATGTCGTGTTACTCAAAGGAGTATCAATACGCGATGTCATACGAATGGGCGCAGGATCACTCCAGCCACGTTGTTGCCAGAAGCCCCGGTAATCTATATTGACAATTTCGATGCCTGTAAGCCATTTAACATGTTTCATGCCATAGATGCCCGGTACCAGCAGGCGCGCCGGAAAACCATGCCCGTTGGGCAGCGGAACTCCATTCATACGTACAGCAACAAGTGTTGTCGGCTCTAGAGCTTTGCTGAGATGAATACTATCACTATAGTCGTCAGCGGCATGAAGGACGACTTTACTCGCTCCTGCTTTGGTGCCACCTGCACGCTCTAACAAGTCCTTGAGGGTGATGCCCTCCCATTGTGCATTACTCATATATTCGCCGCCCACCGTGTTGCTGATACACATCAGGGTTTCGTATTGTTGTTTCATTGGTAGTGCTAATAATTGCTCGTAGTTGAGCGAGTAGGGGTGGTTGACGGCTCCATAGATGCGTAAATGCCAGGCTTTAACGTCCACGGTGGGATCGGAGAGGAAGTTTTTGGAGACGAGATAAAATTGCTCGTTGGACGTTACTTCGCCAGAGAGCTGGGATGCCGTGTGAAGATCCCCATATTTGGGTGTGGGTGGCGGGCTGATCCTATTTTTGAAGCGTTGTGTCAAGTTTGACGCTGCGTGACTTCCGCTTGTCAGCAAGCCATCGACACCACCGCTAATAAAGCGCCACGTCAGTACGCCCAATGTGCCTAAGCCGAGCGCTATCATGCCGTTACGCAAGAGTCCACGACGTGATACGTTAGCGGCCACACCTTGTTTCTGCAAGCGGCGTTGTATCAGTTTATGTTGTATATAGATGAAGAAGAGGCTGAAGGTGAGTCCTACCACGGCCAGACTCAACAGAGTGTTGCCTATACCTGTGGCCAGTTGAGCGCCAAAGATGCCAGCGCTATTGAGTGGCAGAAAGATGAAACCTACCAGTAACCAGAGGACGGCGGCGAGGATCAGGGCAACGGACCAGGAGAGTTGTCCCTGTTCATTGCTAGCCCGTGCAAAACGCGGATGTCCCAATAACAGAGTGCAGCTTGCTCCGATGAGTGCGAAAACGAGGCATTGTCCTATGACAATGATGAAGAAGAGGTAATATTTGGCATCAGCTCCAAGCAGCCTGTGGAGCGTTTCAAATGTTGCGGCAGAGATAAGCCGAGTGACGGTAGAACCGAGTATATCGGGCAGGGAGACACCACCGAATGTTGTGCTTAGTAGTAACATCAGGCCGGAGGCAACGATGCCTGCAACGAGGCCCGCGCTGAGGCCGATGTTGAAGCGTTCTTTATGAGAGAATGATGATGTGTGCATGGTGCAAGCCTTCTTAAAGAAATCTAAGAGTTTATTCCATTGAGTATACCATTGATTGTCACGTACTTCATGTGTCATGTGAATTTGACCATTTACCTCTCTGGCAAAAGCAAGCAGGATGTGTTACATTTTGGCCGCGATAACGATATCTCTAGTGAAATGACCAGTGGAAGCACGATGAGCCTGGACAATCAAATACAGGGGCCCCCAAAACAGGAGATGAATGACGCTCAAGCAGATGCAGAGCTTTATCAGAGTCATGCACCCAGTATCCTGGCCTACCTCCGTACTCATACGCCATCGTGGGAAGTGGCAGAGGACTTGCTTGTAGAAGTATTTCTGGCAGCTCTGGAAAAAGAACACTTTAAGACATTGGGTAAAGATGAACAACGTTCCTGGTTATGGCGAGTGGCACGCAACAAGGTGGCTGACTATTTTCGTGTAGCACAGCGTCGGCAGGTGTCTTCTCTCGATGATGTCGCTGACTCAATGTATTACGATGAAGAGTTTGCACCGGAACAGGTGACATTACGTAGCGAAGAATATGCACAACTTCGCCGGAGTATACAGCACCTCTCTCCATTGCAGCAACGTGTCTTGCACCTGCGCTTCGTCAATGAATTGCGTTGTGCCGATATTGCCACAATAATTGGCAAGAGCGAGGCGGCTGTCCGCATGCTGCTCTCTCGCACATTGAATGTGTTGCGCACTATTTATGAGAAGCACTGATCATCTAAGGAGGAGGTAATGCTTTATGGCACAAGATGATGGTCCCTTTGACCCTGCATCCATAGACGAACAGCTAGCACAGTGCGCTCATGACAATGCTCGCATGTACAACCAGCCTTCCGATGTGCCCGACCGCTCGCTTGTACAGGATCTACAGCGCTTGTATCAACCGCAAGCGGAAGCCTACAAACGTACGTTAGAGCGTGCTTGGCAGCGCGTCGAGCATAGCAGACAACCAGCCGATCCCAGCGAGGACAACGAGAGCGTTGTTCACCTGCCCGCTAAGGACAAACGGGCGCAAAGACGCAGCTTCTTTGCACAACAGCGCTTGAGTATGATTGCTGCTATAATCGTCGTCTGCCTGTTGCTGGGTAGCGTCCTGGCAGTCTTTAGTTCCGTGCAACGGGTTGGTATCGGGAGTCACCAGGCTCTACCGACAGCTACGAAAGGCGGGCACCAACGAGGTACGACTCTCTTCACCTATCATGATCCAGTCTCAGTCTATGCTGTGAGTTGGTCGCCGGATGGCAAGCGGATCGCTACGGCGAGTAATGCTGTGCGCGTTTGGGATAGGGCAACGAACAGGCAGTTGCTGACACTCGTACCACAACCAGCTAATAGCTTCTTTGTCGCGCGCTGGTCGCCAGACGGCACACGTATTGCTGCTAATACTCCTGTACTAGAAATATGGAATGCCACAACCGGGCAACGACAAGTTTCCTGTCCCGATCCGCTTAAGCTGACCAGCAACACAGGTAGGAACGTGGATAAACAACACATTCCTGCTGTTAACGGCAGTTCAGCTGATGAGAACATCGACCCTGTTCCTGTACCTGGCACAATCGACTGGTCTGCGGATGGGAGGTACATTGCGCAGATCTATCAAAACGTAGAGCAGCCTATGGTTGTGGTATGGAATGTGACGAATTGCAAAGTGGTCGCTCAATACAAAAGTGAGCGCAATGAATTGCCGCTTGATGTGGCATGGTCGCCAGATGGCAAGCACATCGCTTTCAGCGTTGACAGAGCGGTAAAGGTATGGGACTATGCTACCGACAAAGTCGTCTACACTTATCACGATCCTTTTGAGACGAATATCTATCGTCTGGCATGGTCTCCAGATAGTAAACGTATCGCCAGTGCCAGTTATGGTAGCAATACGGTTGAGGTGTGGGACGCTACAACTGGTAGTCATGCAGTAATTTATCGTGGTCATGCACGACCCGTGTTCGCGCTTGCATGGTCCCCCGATGGTAGCGCTCTCGCTTCAGGCAGTAGTGTACGCGAGGGGACTACACTCACGGGAGAAGTACGGGTGTGGGATGCTGTCACCAGTCAGCTTATGTATCTCTATCAAGGCCATGCTCATCCTGTATTAGCCGTAGGTTGGTCGCCGGATGGGAAGCTGATTGCTTCTAGCGATGGGAAACTAGTTGATAGATCAGGTAAAAGTAGCGATGGCAACGTGAATGTGTGGAGTGTAGCATAGCGCTTTCTTCTCCCTTTGGGAGGGAGTTAGCAGATAGCGTCGTTTATTAGATAGATAAACACAATTGCAATGGTTCTCATTGTATGCATTCAGAAGGATTGATTACATATGTTAAAACAACTTGGGGCCAAGCGCATGACAGTGCTTGCCATTATAAGTATAGTTCTAGTGATAGTGGTGGCGGGTGTGGGTTTATTGGTAAGTGGCACATTGAACCAGAAACAGGTCAATGGCACCCCTACGCCAGGAGGTGTTGCCTCTGCTACTCCAAATAATGGAGCAGCCTCGCCACTAGTCTTTGGTACCAATCTCAGTTTGTATGATACTCATGATCTAACGATTAGTTCTCAAAAGGCACAGCAATTAATGCAGAAAATACATGTCAGTATTGTACGCATGCCGACACGCTCTAAGGTGGATGAGGGAGTGCTGACTGCTGCGGCGCAAATGATTAAGACGATCAATGCAACGCCGTTGATTATCTTGAACGGTTTGCGTAATGCTAACTATGTGGCCTATGATACTCATATTGTATCATTGATGAATCAGATCTTTGGCGATGGCATCGTCTATTATGAATTCGGCAACGAGGATGACTTCAACGGTGTTACAATGGAGCGCTACATTCAGGGCTGGAACTCGCTTATCCCTGCGCTCAAAAAACTCGCTCCGCAGGCCCATTTCGTCGGTCCTGTCAGCTATCAGTATAGCCGCAAGAATCTTACCACTTTCCTGCAAGGGGCCAATCCTCAGCCGGACGAGATTAGCTGGCATGAATATACGTGTCCTTACAAGGCGACGGCAGATAAGTGTCTCGCTAGTATCGACAAGTGGACGGTTCATATTAATGATGCTCGTAGCGCCATGCAAGCGACCATCAATAAAGAGCTACCTATCATGATTACTGAATGGAACTACTGCCCCGATCAGTCGATACAGGCCAATGGTTTGGCCATTGCTGATGGCAAGATCGACAACACTGATTTTATGACGCAGTGGACTACTAAGGCAATCCAGACGCTTGTCGCTGATCACGTCTTCGCTTCCATGCAATATGCGGTGACGAATACCCCCATTCCGATGATTACGCAGGACAATACTGTGACGACACAGGGGACAGCTTTCCAAGCCATGTATGAAAGGGTTATTGGGAAGTAAAAGAGTTCTGAAGTAGCAAAAGAGCTGGCTGACCGTGCATGGTCAGCCAGCTCTTTTGCTACTTCAGAACTCTTTTACTTCTTCTAGTGTAATGTGTACTGGTACAAAGCCTTCGCCGGGTCTGTAATCTGGCGATTGGTGGCGGAAGTAGGTATTATAGAGGTGGGCATAGTGCCCTCCCAAGTTCATCAATGCTTCGTGACTGCCTTCCTCGACGATGCGTCCTCGACTGAGTACAATAATACGGTTGGCGTGCTTAATGGTTGAGAGACGGTGCGCGATTAGGATTGCAGTACGGTTCTTCAGGATGGTATCGAGTCCCTCCTGAATCTGTGCTTCGGTCAACGGATCAACGCTGGCCGTGGCCTCATCTAGAATGATAATCGAGGGATTCTGAAGCAGGACGCGGGCGAGGGCAACTAGCTGGCGTTGTCCCATCGAGAGCGCTTTTCCTGCCTCACCGACCATCGTCTCCAAGCCTTCGGGTAGTGCCTCTAGCCAGTCGCCGTAGCCAATGCGGCGTGCAACCTGCTCTACTTCCGCCATCGTTGCATCGGGTCGTGCGTAGCGGATATTCTCGGCTATGGTACCGGAGAAGAGAAATGGTACCTGCGGCACAATGCCCAGATGACGGTGATAATCGTGCAGGTCGAAGCTGCGAATATCACGTCCATCAATGAGCAGTGCTCCACCCTGAAACTCGTAGAAGCGTGCCACAAGCTTTGCCAGACTCGATTTACCAGCACCAGTATGTCCTACCAGCGCGACCGTCTCGCCCGCATTAATCGTCAGATTGAAGTCTGGTAGCACCGTTTGACGATCATCATAGCTGAAGAAGAGCTGTTTGAACTCGATCTTGCCAGTGAGCTGTCCTACAGGTTGCTGATCGCTCTGGTGAATGCGTGCTTCCGCGTCCAGCAGAGCAAAGATACGCTCACTGGCCGAGAGTCCGAGCTGGAACTGACTCCAGAATGATGCAATGCCCGTGACAGGAAACCAGAGCATGGCAATACCCTGCACGAAGAGGAACCAGTCACCAGCGGAGATGACGTGATTGAACACGCTCAGACCACCGAAGTAAACGACCAGCGTCGTGCCAATATTGGCAATAAGAACAAGTACTGGAAAGACACCATTATAAAGGAATCCAGAACGTACATTGACATGGTATGACTGTTCATTGACCCTTTTGAACTCATTGTACATGTTCTGTTCCTGGCGGAAGTTCTTGGCGACGGTAATACCACTGACAACTTCCTGTACGTTAGCGTTGACGCGAGCCAGGGAGCGCTGAGCGTTCGTTGTGGCGCGCCGTGCGAAGTAGCGGAACCCCAGGGCAACAGCCACAATGGCAGGCACAATGGTACAGGCAATCGACGCCAACTGCCAGTTTCTAAAGAAGAGTACCGCCGTGACAAGGAAGAACAGCAGGAACTGGCTTAACAGGTTGACCGCGAGCGTGACGACAGTGGCAAAGTTATCAGTGTCTGATGTCACCCTACTAACAATCTTGCCAGACGAAAATTCGTCGAAGAACGACATATCACGATCCATTACCGCGCTAAAGGCATCTTTACGTAATTGCAGTACAACATCACCAACAGCCTGCGCGGTGAACCATTGACGGAACATATTACATGTCCAAGAGAAGACTGCCGCCAGCAAGATAAGAACTATTAGCCAAATAGCTGTTTGCAATAATTTCGATGCGACAAGCGTATCGATACTGTGCGAGATCAGGAGCGGAAAGGCAGTATCCAACACGGAGTTGAGCACAACCAGCACAACGATCGTCACAATGGTTGTGAGCTTGAGACGAAAGTAACCAATAATACGCTGGATCAAACGCCGATCAGAATAAGTACGGTCGTATGCTTCGGCATCCAGACCATCCATAATAAAGCCCATAAGATGCTCTCCCTTCTGCTATTCTCCGCCACCAACGGCGGGCGTGGGGACACTAGACTCGTAGTGCGAGAAGATGCGGCAATACGTCTCACAGCGCTCCATCAGCTCTTCGTGCGTGCCCTGGTCGATCAACTCACCTTTGCGGATAACCAGAACTTTGTCAGCCCAGCGGATCTGTGACAGACGATGGGTGATCAGTAGCGTCGTACGTCCCTGTAGCACGCGCTTGATCGCTTTCTGAATCTCGTCTTCGGTTGCACTATCAATCGCACTAGTAGAATCATCCAGGATCAGGATACGTGGATCAGTCAGCAGTGCACGCGCGATAGCGATACGCTGGCGCTGTCCGCCGGAGAGAGTAACGCCACGTTCCCCAACGACCGTTTCGTAGCCATCCTTGAAGCCCATAATGAAGTCGTGAGCCTGTGCATCTTTCGCTGCTATCTCTATCGCCGCGCGATCCGCCTTCTGTCCCAGACCATAAGCAATATTCTCAGCAATTGGGCGCGAGAAGAGAAAGATATCCTGTTCGATCGTGGAGATCTGCGAGCGTAAAGCGTCCAGGCTCCAGTCACGCGTATCAACGCCATCGATCAGTACACGTCCTTCGTTCACATCATAAATGCGGTTCACCAGCTTCGTCAGCGTACTTTTGCCTGCACCTGTCTGGCCGACAATCGCTATAGTCTGCCCAGCTCTGGCATGGAAGGAGACATCCTTCAATACCGGGGTCGTGCCGTAGCTGAAGGTGACATGCTCAAAGACGATATCGCCCTGCATCGCTTCACGATGGCCCTGTTCATTCTCGTCCAGCTCAGTCTCTTCCCTCATCAGCGTCAGAACGCGTTCAGCGCCTGCCACACCCAGCTGCACCAGACTAAAGCTCCAGATTGAGATGAAAGAGACGAAGCGCAGATTGACCATCAATCCCATGTATGTCACCAGTGTGCCGAGCGAGATCTGCTGATGAGAGAGCAGATACAGACCATGTAAGAAGGCGAATGCCAGAGCAATACCGAGCAACAAAGTCGGTAGGTAACGTCCCTGAATCTGCCCGTTCTTAACGAAATAGTCGCGGTAGAGACTAGCATTATCGATGAATTTGCGCTTTTCCTGTTCCTCTTGTGCCGTTGCCTTAACAACTTCAATACCGGTAACAGCCTCATTTAAGATAGCATTTGTAATGCCGAACTGTTTGCGCATCTGGTCGGAAACAGGATTTAATTGACGTGAATAGGAGCGCAAGGCAATAATGAATGTCACAGCAAAAAATAGCGGTGCGGCTAGTAGCTGCGCATTGAGTAGTCCTATAAAGAGAATGATCACCACAAGGCTGGTAAACGAGTCGAAGATGATATCGAAGCCTGGCACAATCATATCGCTGATCTGCGTCATATCATTTGCTGCGCGGGCCATGATATCGCCGACACGTTGCCGGTTGTGGAAGGTCTGACTCTTACCCAATAAATTGATATACAATTCGTCGCGTGCATCGCGCGCTACACGTTTCCCCAGCAGTTGGGATAGCGTGCGTGCACCCAGGTCTGCGCCCCCACAGAGTAAGACAACAACCGCAATCATCAGTGTGATAGAGACCAATTGATTACGTCCAGCATCGCCCAGTAGTACGGTATTAAACGCTTTTCCTGTAAATACAGAAACCAACGAATAGAGAGTATTAGCACTAATTGACAGAACCATAAAGCCGAATGCGAGATATTTATAGCGTAACATATGGGAGATGATCCAGCGTGTAGGGCTGGATTGGTTATAATGGTGTGCACCAGTGACGGTGAACTCGCTTTTCGCTAGCAAACGTGTACCTCCAATTTCTAACTGACGACTGACTCCTGGCTTTATAGTTTAGCATGTTGCATGGGTGGACTAATAGAGGTATTCTTTGCGACATTGGTGAATGTGGAAATGGTAGGGATTGTGGAGAGGGAATTATGGTCTGGCTATTGGTGGCGTTGGAGGATTGCTATGACACAATTCCTCTATGCCTCTGTGCTAAGTGGGTATACCGTCTGTTTGACTCTCGTTCACTAACAGAGCCAAAAAGCCATAGGCCCTTCTCTCCATGTGACATTGCCATAGAATGAGCCGTTGCTATAACAAAGAAGCTGTCCAGGTCGTGCAGAGACCTGTTTTTGGGGAGTCTGATGTCAGATAAAAAAACTATCGCCGTACTTGATGGTGTGCGAGCAATCGCCTTTCTGTGTGTGCTCACCTTTCATATTGATATTGTTACCAAAGGTCTTAAACTTTGGGACGCCGCCACCATCGGTCCTATTGCCAGTGGAGTAGCAATGGCGGGCTGGTCAGGTGTCACATTATTTTTTGTACTATCGGGCTTTCTGCTCTTTATGCCCTATGCGAAAGCGATATTGTTTAATGACGAGTGGCCGCAGATGGGACGCTTCTACTTACGGCGCATGTTGCGTATATTGCCGGGGTATTATGTTGCGCTCTTCCTACTTATTCTCTTGTTTGATCGGCAATATTTGCGGCTTGACCATTGGAAAGAGATGGCGTTATTTCTGACGTTTCTGATGGATGCTACGCGGTTAACATTTCGTAAGCTAAATGGTCCCTTCTGGACGCTAGCGGTAGAGTGGCAATATTATATGCTGCTGCCCTGGCTTGCGCTGGGGTTTCGCTGGGTATGTCAACGTCTGGGGCGGGCCTCGTTGCAACGGCGCTGGTGGACGCTCGTTGGCTGTCTATGTGCCGTGATGGTATGGGGTGTTGCAATACGCTTTTGGGGTATCTATTATGCCAGCTATCCTACACAGACCTTCCTTGTACCACGTCCTGTGATCGATGTACTACTCTTCTTTCTCTTTGGCATCATTGGTAAGTTCCTCGAAGATTTCGCAGTTGGCATGCTGATCAGTTGCTGTTATGTGCTTTCGCAGCGCGTGCTGGCTGATCACAGCTTGCATTGGGTGGGTGCTAGCCTGCGTCGTTACAGCCTCTGGCTGTGGGGGAGCGGTGTATTATTGCTATTTTTCATGGCGTTATGGGATACGAAGCATGATTTCCAGGTGGGTACGTTCTGGAGCTACCTGATACCTCCCTTCGACCAGTTTAGCGAACTCTTCCTATCGCTGGGCTATGGAGCGTGTATGACCGCTATACTCTTCGGACCAGTCATCCTGCAACGCCCCTTTGCCTGGGGACCACTGCGCTGGCTCGGTCTCATTTCCTATAGTCTATACATCTGGCATTTACCGTTGCTCGTGCGTTTTAGCTTGTGGATTATGCCTTATACTCAGGGCTGGCATCACTCTGTAGTATATTGCCTGTACTGGTTGTGTGCAGCTGTGATTGTAGTGCCCTGCTCGTATCTTTTTTATAAGTGTGTGGAGCAGCCCTGGATGTGGTTGAGTAGTAAGTGGTTCGCATCCAGAGCTGCTACCTGATGCTGAGAAAGAACCTTACTTTCTCATACTTCTAAAATAGCTCACCAGTGCTCTTAGTATATTATATTGTTTTAGCTGTTTTATCGCTCGTAGTACCCTGATCACATGTATCGGCTCAGTCTGATGAGGTAGGACTGGCGGTGGTGTGAGACTGCGCCAGGCAGGTAAGATGAATGTATCTACGTCGCTATTCCAGCGTTTATCGGGTTGCGATGGTGGCAATTTACCTTGCACATGTTCTTGATCATCCATAAAAGTTCTTCCTTCTTTCACATGTCTATTTGTTCATCGTATTAATTATTGGGAAAATCTTGCCAATGAGCTTCGCTATTGGCTACCATGCTGCCAGTGGCTCCCATGAACAGAAAGAACAACGTCAGGCTACCTACTAAATACCACCATTGATCATTGCTGATAAGAGTCGCATCCCAGGAATTGAGCAAGGTATCGATGATCGTAAGTAGGCAACTGATAGTGCCCAAGAGGCAGCAGATACATAAAATGGGCATAGGAAAGATGCGGTGTAAATGGAAGTGTTGGCGTTGGCGCAGATAGCAAGCGGCGAGGTCAATAAAGAGAAACGCCGCTGAGATCGCCCAGACGAGTGTTGCTGCGGCTTGGCTGACCAGACTAGCTTGGTGTGCCAGTTTCATCTGGTCACTGTAAAGTTTAGCCAGTGGGATGCCGATAAAGATAAGCAACGTGAAGAGTACTGCAATGATGGTTTGCAGTGCGATAGCATGCACAGGCACGCGGTCTTTATTGAGCTTGCCGAATCCTAGAGGCAAGCAACGGTCAATACCGCCGATCAGCAATAGGCGAGCATAGAGGTAATGGTAAACTAGAATAGTAGCAAAAAAGGAACCCATGAAGCAGATGGCTGTAATATTTCCCAGGCCCTTGCCAAGCGTTTTATCGACGATAGCGACAAAGACAAAGGCATCTGTATAGGCAGTGTGGTTTCCCTGCACAATCAGGACAGATAAACTGTCAGCAAGGTAGACCAGGAACAGGATCAGCGCGCCCCACATAAGGTGGCGCTTAATCACATGGCGTCCAGTTATTTCACCTGCCAGGTTGAGGGGTCCCTCCGTGCCGATATAGGCAAATGCAACGAGACCAAACAGCACATAGTTATCGGGTTTGAGCTGCCAGTTGTCCCAGCGCATGAAATCGACACTCATATGGTGCCCTGTAAGTAGCCATACACAGGCAGCAGCACTCACCAGCAACGAGCCAAGGAACAGCAGGCCCACGAGCATATTGATAAGCTTCTGTACCATTTGGAAGCGTTGCATAGAGACAATACCAGCCAAGACCAAAATCAGACAAATAACGCATCCTTCTTGCCAGGGCTGTACCAGCCAGCCTTTACGCATAGCTTGCATATAGGTGACAAGGAGATCAGCGAAACTGGAGGAGATCAAAACGCCAGGAAACCAAGCGCAAAAGCCTGAAAAGAAGCTCCAGTAGCCGCCGAGTACCCGGTGAGTCCAGTTGTAAAGCGCTCCCTCATAGGGAAACATCACACCTAATTGCATCGTTGCGATTAAACACGGCAGAAAAAACGTCACTGCAAGCAGTGCTAGATACGTCAGTGCTGCCGGGCCAGCTGGCGCGACTATCGCGGCAAACGAGACAAAGTATGTAGAGATAACAAACGTCGTGGTCATATCCCATGTCGTCAAGATCTGAGGCATAACGCGGGGGATATACTCTTCTGAGACAAGCCCTGCTATCTCCCGATTTGCGGCATCTGTTTGTTTTCTAGAAACGGCGGGCAATATTTTTTCATAGCTAGCCATAGTAAGTGTATTTCTCCCTTGCAACATCGTTCACTTGCCACAAGCAATGTTGAACCCTCGTAAAAATGGCTTGTACATCTAGCGACGATAGCATATCACAATGGATTTCTATATGTAAAGCAGATGGCTATCAATATTTTACTTGTAACTCTAAAATTATTAATCTGTAATAAATATATAAAAATTTCTTAATGAAGAACGCAAGTTAATAGGAATTTTTGAATATATCACATTGACGTTTGCTAGATATTTTTTTACAATAGTTGCAGTAAGGGGTTTGAGCCGTTTTCATCTGGGAACGGCTCCCCGTAGGGGATGAAATGTATGCGAGGCAAGGGGATCACCCCAAGCCCACAAGTAAGGAATGCTGGCTGCCGCCCTGTGTCTCAATGACAGGGGTAACTGCTAGCGGAGGTTTTGATGATAGTTGATCCAGCGCAGTCATCAATAACTGGTGATATGGATGTGGAGGCCCTGCGTCGTTACGGGCATCAGATCGTGGATTGGATAGCTGACTACCTGGCAAATGGTACGAAGGAAGTTTCGGTGCTTTCGCAAGCGCTACCCGGTGATATTCGGCGCTCATTGCCGGTTGGACCTCCATTGTTGCCTGAGAGCATGGAGACTATTCTAGCGGATATTGACCGTGTGGTTATGCCTGGTATTACGCATTTGAACTCTGGTAGATTTATGGGCTACTTTAGTGTGGGGAGTTCTGGTCCAAGCATTTTGGGTGATATGTTTGATTCCGTACTCGATGTGACAAGAATGCTCTGGCGTACCTCTCCGGCGGCAACTGAACTGGAGCAGGTAACACTAGATTGGCTGCGCCAGATGTTGGGATTGCCTGGCCCGCTCTTTGGTATGCTCCATCACAACTCGGCGATTATCAACGCGTTGGTCGCGGCACGAGAAACGATCCAGAACTTGCACATTCGCCAGCACGGTATGGCTGGTCGTAGTGAGGTACCACGACTTCGTTGTTATGCATCGGAGGAAGCACATTCTTCGATTGAAAAAGCGGCGATCGTGCTGGGCCTGGGTCAGGATGGTCTGCGCAAGATTGGTACCGATAACATGTTTCGTATGGATGTTGAGCAGCTCGAACGCGCTATTACGGAGGATATCCGCGATGGTTGGTATCCCTTTGCCGTTGTCGCTACCGTTGGTACTACATCAACGGCAAGTGTTGATCCTGTCGAGTGCATTGCTGATATCTGTGAGCGTTACGGTCTCTGGCTGCATGTTGATGCCGCATATGCAGGTGCTGCGGCCATTGTGCCCAATTTTCGTTGGGTCTTAGCTGGTTGTGAGCGGGCTGATACACTGACTATCAATCCTCATAAGTGGCTATTCACATCGTTTGGTTGTAGTGTCTTTTATACGCGCCGTCCTGACATCGTTAAATCCACATTTAACCTCACACCCGATTACTTACAAAGTGCTGAGGGTGAGCAGGATGAAGCAATCAATTTGATGGATTATGACGCCGCGCTCCCACATCGTTTTCCGGCATTGCGCCTATGGATGGTCATGCGCTATTTTGGCCAACATGGTTTAATTGCGCGCATCAGTGAGCACTGTCATCTGGCGTTGATCTTGTCACAATGGGTTGAAGAGATAGCAAATTTTGAACTGATGGCTCCTACACTTCTGAGTGTTGTTTGTTTTCGTGCACATCCCTATGGAATGGATGATGAGGAACAATTAAATATCCTCAACGAGCACGTCATGAACCGCGTTAACGCCACTGGACGCTACTTTCTCTCGCATACAAAGGTACGTGGCAAAGTGACGTTGCGTGTGGCAATAGGCAATATTCGTACGACTGAGGCGGACGTGCACGGTATCTGGGAGGCCATTCAAGCGGCTTTGCGTGCTGAGCTAGGATTGGTCAAAGGGTTTTGGTCTAGCAGCCGACAGGGTGTATTACGTGTGGTCAGGTTGTCTTGTTATGCGTTGTAGGTAGCTGTGCAATTCATTGTGCTTGATCTATCACTGTATAAACCGGCAGCAATGAATTGTACGGCTACAGAGCTGTATTTCTGACGCAGGTGCTCAAATGAGATGAGTTGTGCCGCTCAAGAGCAAACTATCCCCAGCTGCACAGGGAACATGGTTATTGGCTCCAATGACTGCATTGGTCACGGTAAACTTTCCGGCTAATGCACCATTCAGCCTTGTGTTTAGCGCCTGCTCAATCTGCTGATTGTAGGCGTTTTCGGGAAATGTAAAGACGAGGACCGTGGCGTTGGTTTTCACAACCTTGATCGCCAGGTTGCCGTTGAGCGCTATAGGATCAGCATAGGTGGTTGCTGTCGCTACTTTCACCATGCCCAATGCGATGTCGGACGTGATGACGAGCTGGCTACCCCGTACGGAGATACGAATGTTTTGCGCGTTCAGTGCTCCGTTGATCGGCAATGTGCCAATGCTAGCACCCAGCGAGGCCAGCGACGAAGCAGGAATTTCAACATAAGCGGTGGTACTCGCCAGTGGCATTGCTGGTGAAAATGTTGTGTCAGGTTGCTGAAACGAAGCCTGTGCAAAACTGGTCTGTCGTACCTGAGCGTTAGCGTGTGCTCCAGAAGAGCCAAGCGAGGTCGGAATGTTCAGGTTCACTCCTAGCATAGCATCACCACAGGATGGTGTTGTAGCAATGCTATGCAACTGACCAATAGGGAGCGTTACCGGAGTGAGCGGGCCATTAGCGAGGGCTGGACTCCCGTTCATAGCTTGCGCGCTGACCTGAATGGTTGACGCATTCTCTACGCTAAACTTGACGAGCATACTGGCAGCAATGGGTTGTGGGTCGCCGGGATAGAGACTCACTTGTATATTGGCAACGAGGCCATCCTGTTGTGTTGTAAGACTCGTCAGCGTTGCTGAGGGCTGAATGAGCGTATTCACCATTTGAGAAGCCCAGCCACGGTTGGCAACTGGCAGCTGGTTAAGCAATGTATTAAGCCCGTCGTTTACTGCCTGTGGTACTTGCTGGTCCATGCGGCTCTGAAAGAGGGACTGGAGTGTTGCCGTTGCCAGATAAAAGGTGGCGTTAATCGTTGTTGCAGCATTGTTTTGCTTCTGCTGCTGCGTGCGGTGGGCAGCACTCACAGACGGTGTCAGCAAGAGGGTCAGGAGGAGCGCCAGTGCTACCAGCAACCCACTCTTGCCAAAAAGATAGGTACTCTGTTTCATCATTCCTCCTTTAATAACAGCTATTGCGGTAATAACTTATTGAAATCAATGGGTCCAGTAAAACAAAATGGTGCAGGTTTTGTCTGTACTGTAGCACCTGGAAGGGGCGGCGTCTCTATTTCTAACACGAACATCTCAGTTCCATTGTTGCAAGCAAGCGTGGCGCTGGTATGTGCTGAGATGAGCCTGACATTTTTGAGATGACCTCGCAGTGCAGGCATAATCGTGTTGTTGAAGAGCTGGTTTATCGCATTTTGCATGTTCGCTGTGGCGGCTGGCCCGGCGTCCAGCCCGTCGCGCGTAAGACGAGTGACATGCAGTTGTAGATTTTGTTGCTGATCCAGCCCAAGTGTGCCATCCAGCTCAATGGGCATACTACGATGGATGCCATTTGCATCGATGTGCAGCTTCAAG
>VBJK01000300.1 GCA_005879655.1 Chloroflexota bacterium
TTCGTGCAGATGGAAAAGGCTCCCGCACCTGCGGCAACGTCACCTATCGCCATCATTGGCATGAGTGGCGCGTTTCCCCAGGCAAGAGATATACAGAGTTTCTGGAGCAATCTGCTCGCAGGAAAAGACTGTATTGGCGAAATTCCGCCATCGCGCTGGGATTGGCCGACATCTTTCAGCAATACAGCGGCAACGGAGATAGATAAGACGAATCTCAAATGGGCTGGCGTGATAGAAGATGTTGAACTGTTTGATCCATTGTTCTTCGGGATCTCTCCTCGTGAAGCCGAGCAGATGGACCCACAACAACGGCTGCTGATGAT
>VBJK01000301.1 GCA_005879655.1 Chloroflexota bacterium
CGGAGGCCAATGGCTATGTGCGAGGCGAAGGAGTCGGTATGCTTGTCTTGAAAAGGCTCGCTGAGGCTGAGCAAGATGGAGACCATATTTACGGCGTGATTGTTGGCAGTAGCGAAAACCATGGAGGACGTGCCAATTCGCTCACAGCCCCCAATCCCAGATCACAAGCCGACGCGTTGATCACGGCCTACCGCAAGGCTGGAATCGATCCCCGTACAGTAGGCTATATCGAGGCACATGGAACTGGGACTCCGCTTGGG
>VBJK01000230.1 GCA_005879655.1 Chloroflexota bacterium
ATATGCTTGGTCTCTCACGAGATTGCGGTTAACCTCGCCACTGCCCTGGTGTAGCTTCTCATCGAAAAGATGATAGCAGATACGTTGCAGATAGAAAGGATGGCGGCCTGCCTGCGCTAGTACCCACTCAACATCAGAGTCGCTGAAGAACAGACCAGCTTTTTCCGCTGGTTGTGTCACCAGCTCGCGTGCTTCCTCCGGCGTGAGAGGCTCCAGATTACAGACTACGAAGATGTTGAAAAATGGGGAATCTTCGATCTCACGATGACATACCTTAGCTAATGGCATAATAGACGCGGTAACATAAGATACCTTAGCTGCCTGTGAACGCAAGAAGGTAAAAAATTCTGGACCGAAACTTTTATTACGCGTAATACTATCGAACGCGTCCATCAAGAGCACAGGATGAAAACCTTGCTCATTGATCTGATCAAGTATTTCGCTAAATTCGTCCTCACCCGCTAAACCATTCGCATCCAACGGCAGATGACTTTGATGGGCAATTTGTTTGCAGACAGCCTCAAAAAAGTCGTCGGACGATTTCTGCAAATATTCTCTCAAGTCAATAGAGATCAACAGGTAGCGACCCAAATCATACTCAAACCGCCGCTGTACTTCTGGAAACTTCAGGCTCCGCAACACCGATGATTTGCCAATGTGACGTGATCCTACTAGTGATATGCATTGCTGGCTCACAATGGCTGAGTACAGGCGTCTCAGGATACGCTTGCGGCCAAAAAACATGTCCACTGAACGCACTGCTTTCATGTCCTGATAAGGATTAGATAAGACCGACATAATTTATCTCCTGCACATAACCATGCCAATTCGTTGGCTAACACAGGTCGGCGATTAGAATCAAAAGTTTCTTTCGCTTCTCAGTATTATATTGTTGTAATTATGGTATCACACTGACAATTTCATGCCAAAAATAAAAATTGGCCAGGAAATCCTCTGGCTGATGTGTTAAGGTGCGTATTTTTTTACGACGGAGGCGTTTTTGCCTTTTCTTCTTTCATCGGTTAAGTTCTATTGTACTCAATATATCCTTTTTCTAATGTATTACACTATGATAATGAGTGATGGGCATTGCTATCTTGAGGGAAAGCGGGACATTGGCCTGGTTCTTGGGCCTTCTCGCTCATTGACTATTGATGGCACATTTCTGTCATAGTGTGACACTAAAGCAATATTACAATACAGCAACAATACCCGCTGTGCCTATTTAGTAAGCACAACCACTGAAATTTGGTTATTGAATGTAGTCATCGGCACTAGCAGGTAAGAGAGGGGAGACGATGTCAGTTTCTGAACTCCAGGATGCTCTACGCGTCGGGCAGGCGACAGTTGCGGAACTATGGAACTATAACGCAAAAGACTGGGTCACTAGCCTTCATGCCGCCGATATCGACAATGATGGCGACATTGAGATCATCGCCAGTTCGCGCGATGGCCGCGTACGCGCACTGACCCGGCGTGGCGATGTACGCTGGGAACGCATTGTTGGTAGCAAAGCATGGATAGGGACTTCCATCAGTATCTCCTCTGCTGAGGCACGAGAATCTCGTGTACGCGTCCTGGTTGGTGCTCGTGATGGCAAGCTCTATGCACTCGATAAAGATGGTAAAACCGTGACACCTGATGGCAAGTATTACGCGTTTGACCGACAAGGACGCGAAAAGGAGCTTTCCGCTTACTGGTATAAGAGCGCTCAAGTCATTCGCCAAGTAGCCTTGACCACCAGCGGCGATGGCCAACGGACGATCCTGTTTGGCTCCGAAGATCGTTGTGTCTACGCTCTGGATTACCTTACGGGCGCACTACGCTGGACTTTTACGACCGAAGACTGTGTACGGACAATCTTTGTCTGTGATATCAATCATGATGGACAGGATGAGGTCCTGATCGGCTCCGGTGACAAGCACCTTTATATCCTGGATAGCCATGGCCAACCTCTCGCTCAGCATCACCTCAAGCGACAAATTCGCACACTGTTTGCTGCCGACATTGACCATGACGGGCAGGTCGAAATTTTGGTGGGGACCGATAACAAAGATCTGGTTGTGCTTGCATCCGACTTCACTGAAAAATGGGTGTACTCTTTTGATAACCGCGTGCTATCCCTCTACGTTGCGGATATCGATGGCGATGGGCAAGCTGAGATTATCGTGGGAACAGAAGATAAACATCTCTATTTCCTTGATCAGCACGGTTATTTGATCTGGCGCTATTACTTCGCCTATCGCATCTTTAGCATCTATGCACTTGATTTTGATAATGATGGCGTGATTGAGGTGCTGGTCGGCTCAGAAGATAATCGCGTTCATGCACTGCGCGTGCGCCTGCTAAGGAACCTTATCAAGAAAATTCGTCGTTACTATCTGGCACTAGGCAAACCCAATCCTGATATGCTCCGCGAACTTTCATCCACTGAACGAGCATTATTATTAGACATTGCACAGGATCTGCTTGCAGCTGGGCATTATCAAGACGCGCTTGCAGCATTGCTACGTTTAGAGGAACAAAAAGTGCAACTGCTCTGGAGCAAAGAGAAGGTCGGGCATATTCGCACGCTCTATCTGGGCGACATTGCCGGAGATCCGAAGAGAGAGGTGATTATTGGCAATACCGAGGGGAGACTCCAAGCCTTTAACCATACTGGCAAGACACTCTGGACGCTACAGCTAGGCGGTCAGATTCTGGAATTGCAGACTGGCTATTTGAACCGAGGCAGGTGGCAAGAAATTCTAGCCTGTTCGTCTGATCATCACGTCTACGTCATTAGTTGGACAAAAAAGCAGATCAAGCCGGTCTTCGTGGACGCATGGATGTCTAGCATCTATTTGACTGCTCCTGATCGTCGTCATCCAGCTGAGATTATCGTTGGGACCGAAGACAAGAAGATCTGTATTTATGAAGATGGATTCGACGGCCCCCGCCAAACCATCGATACTCCACAGGGTATCAGCATTGTGTGCGCTCACCCTGCCCCTAGCGGGCTTTCAAGGGAAGGGTTTTTGGCAGCGGGGTCCAGGGGCGTTGCCCCTGGCGGGGTTTCAGGGGTGTCCCCTGACGCTTCCTCTCTCCCCGCCCCCGAAGGGGACGCACAAAAAAACCTCCCCTTGAAAGCCCCTAGCAGGGGAGCACAGGTACCTGAGATCATTGCCGGGAGCCTGGAAAATGCAGTCTATGGCTATACAAGGAGCGGCACACTTTTATGGCAGTATGATACTAGAGATCGTGTATGCGACATCTGCATTAAAGATATCGATCAAGATGGCCAGCTTGAGATCATTGTTGGCTCTGAGGATCGCAATGTACACGTCATCACCAGCGATGGCAAGCAGAAATGGCGCTATTATACGCCTCATCGTGTACTGGCTGTCGAGGCATTCGATCTGAACCAGGACGGACAACACGAGCTACTGGTTGGTTGCGGCGATGGCTATATGTACGTGTTGAGTGCCAGCGGCGATCTACTCTGGCGTTACCAGGCAAATGATCGTGTGCGCATCATACGTGTGGATGATATTGATGAGGATGGCAACGTCGAGATAGCGCTCGGCACGGAGGACCGGCTGGAGCTGTTGCGCGTTGTCAATCAACATCACCTGCGCCAACTCATTGACCAGTGCTGGTCCGCGCTGCTACAACAAAGCACTACTTCTCTGGATAGCTTGCTTATCGAGTTGCTACGACAGAGCGATCCTTTCCTGCGTGCATTTGCCTTATGTCGCTATGCTGAGCGCACACAATTCTCTGCTCAGGATTTCTACTTGCTAGAAGAGTTTATTAAAGACAGCACGATTATTGTACGCAAGGCGCTGCTCCAAGCTGTCATGTCTCGCTACCTGATGAGCCAGTCACATGTACGCCAGATCCTTAACCTGTTGTCAATGGACCAGGAACAGGAAGTGCGTATAGCCTTTATTGCCAACATTCATATCCTGATTCGCAATGATTGGAACCTAGGCTGCGAGTACCTGGAAGGTTTTTCCCGCAATATAGATCGCCAGGTACGACGTGCCTTTGTGCGCAAACTAGATCAACTGATTGATGAATTTCCTGAGAAAAGGCATACGATCTTCGACCTGCTACTGATCGCGGTACACGATGAATTATCACAATGGGTTGGACAGGAGGCAACGCATGCCCTGGCCCACTTCCTTGACAGACACTATGAGCACCTGATACCGTATCTCTATCAGCTCATTGCCGAAGGATTGAAGCCGCAGATGTTGGACTACATTCCCCAGTACGCGAAAACAGTGGTGGTACGTAACACTTTACAGGCAGTGATACCATTACTTGCTGACTTGCATGAACACAATGTCTTGGAGCGGGTTGCATATGCTGCTACTACATTTGCAGAGTTGCATACGCTGGAATATGGCAAAGAGACCTGGATGATTTACGAAGAATTGCGCAGATTGTTATTCACGAGTTCCATCGATGACATTGCTCATTATCAATGTTCGCGCTCGTTCATGCAAATGGCTCCCGCTAATGAGTATGCACGGGTCATGATGCGCATTATTGCACGGCTAGGAACAGTAATACAAATATTGCGCATTTATTTGCAACGTGGCACGTTGAATGATCAGCTCAATGCCTTATTAGATGCCTTACGCGCTATCGACCTGATACATCAATTTGTTGAGCGCGAGTACCCCCTCGATATAGATGGCGAGTCAATCGCCGATCTGCCAGATCATCGCATCTTTGAGCTGTTGCTCAAACGTTGGCGTATGATTATTGAAACACAGTTGAGTGAGCTACGGGGACAACCTGAGATGACGGCTGAACTCCAGACCTGTGTGGTACGTCGTGAGGAGCAAGTAACCCTGGTACTGGCATTGAGCAATAAGGGACGGGGTGCGGCGCATAATATCAAGGTGACATTGCTTGATAGCGCGGATTTCAACGTGGTTCAGCAACGCTCTTTTGAAACGGAGGTACTCTTCTCGCAAGAACGTATTCCAGCGGAGTTCTGTATTCAGCCCCGTACTAGCGCTCCAACTGTAAACTTGTGCTTTGAGATTGTCTATTACGAGAAGATCACCCCAGTTGACAACGATATCTTTATGAAGATGCAATTGCATGAAACCTCGCTGGAATTTCAGCAACCGCCAAAGATCTTTAAGCATATCCCTAATCCTTATTCGACGGGTACGCCCACTTATGGTCATGATATGTTCTATGGACGTAAAAAAGATGTGGCAGTCTTACGCGATAATCTCACACGCACTGCTGCAAAAACCGTGATCGTACTCTACGGTCAGCGCCGTTCGGGTAAAACAACCTTGTTGCGCCACCTCTTGCATTCGTCCGTGCTAGCGGAACATATTCCTATTCTGATTGATATGCAACAGGAAGCGCTACGCATCGGTGTCAGTAAGTTCCTCTACAGAATCGCATTTCGCATATTTCAAGCAGCAAGCAAGAAGGGGCTTCAGCTGCAAGCTCCAGCACAGCAAGACTTTACGGACGATCCGACGCTTACCTTTGATCTTTTCTTAGATACGATTGAGGAACAGCTGACTGACCAGAAGATTATTCTACTGCTAGACGAGTTCGAGGTATTAGAAGAGAAGGTCAAAAAAGGACAGTTGGAACCAGAGATCTTTGCCTACCTGCGCAGCCTGATCCAACACCGCGACAGTCTCAATTTCTTGCTCTCAGGAACACATAAAATTGAGCAAATGACCAGGGGCTATTGGTCCGTCTTCTTCAATATCGCCCTGCATTATCCTCTGCGCAGGCTCAACCCGGAAGACGCTCAAGATCTGATCACCAAGCCTGTGGCAGAGACCCTGGAATACGAAGCACATGCCATGACCAAAATTCGCCACCTTACGGGCGATCAGCCCTACCTGATTCATCTGATGTGCCGCTCACTCATTGATTACTGCAACGAACTGCAAAAAGCATATGTGACGATCAATGATGTAAATACTGTACAACATGAGGTGATGCAAACAGGACAGTTTCACTTCGGCTGGCTATGGGAACAGATTACAGATGAAGAGCGTGTCGTGCTCTCTGCTATTGCCGAGGCGCGTAAAGAAGAGACGCGCTTGATTGCGCTGAGTGAAATTGAGCAGATCTATCGCGCCTATCATATTCCTTTCAAACGAGAGCGCGTGCTCACTGCAATCAAGGCATTGCTCGATGCCGATGTCGTAGAGGGCATCCTCGACGCAGTAGCCGAAGAGCCACACTATCGCATACCCGTGGGGCTGATCGGCAAATGGTTGCGCCAAGAGAAACCACTGGAGATAGTGTCCAGGGATTTGGCCTGATGGGCATCAATGCTGGCACAAATATGACACATCTTGTCCCCATTACTCAACATGGCACAAAAATGTCACAATTGGGCATATTTGAGACGCCATACTATACATAATATCAACAAATTATGCTATTGCCCGTATTGTGATAATTTCAAGGAGAGTACTGTGCTTGAGTGGCTACGCATCTTGACGAGCATTGTTCTTGTAGATCTTGTATTAAGTGGAGACAATGCTCTGGTCATAGGAGCGGTAGCCGCCAATATGCGCGCTGGTCTCCGTTGGCTTGCTTTTGTGGCTGGGGGAGGAGGTGCGATTGTCTTACGCATCGTGTTGACCTATTGTTTGACATTATTGCTTCAGGTACCTTATCTGGAGCTACTGGGTGGCGTTCTCCTGCTCTTGATTACTTCTCAATTGCTCATGAGCAAAAGCGATACGCCGCCAGCTAAGGATGAGCAAACAAGCCAGGCGCTCCAACACGAGCGACCTCCATTGGGCTTTCTGAAGAAAAATCGTATTCTTGGTCCCATTATCAGCGTGCTAGCCGCCGATCTCAGTACTAGCCTGGACAATATTGTAGCGATTGCAGCCTTAGCGAGAGAAAATACGACTTTACTGGTGATAGGTTTACTACTGAGTATCTTAGTATTGCTGGTGGGTAGCGCTCTCATTGCCAGGTTAATCCGTCATTTCCCCTGGGTTATCCTGATCGTCGGCATTACGCTCACTTTTGCATCGGCTCAACTCATGGCGCAGGACGATCACCTGAGCCGCTTCTTTCATGACTCCCCCTGGTGGACGATTGGTATCTATCTTGCCGCCCTCACCGTTATGATTTACCCCATCTATCGCTGGTTTCGCAATTATCCTGATTTTATGCCGCGTATCTTTGTCAGGCGCAACGACTGATGCAATGAAGACTATTTTTGCTCCTTGTATGATGAAGAGAGAACAGTGTAAACATCATAGCCTCTGGGAGCATAGTGCATGGCAACATCAGAGTTACCGCGACAGTCTATTGATCAGCAGCAACATATCCTCCCCGAATTATTCTACAGCCTCTCAGCACTTTATGAGATTGGCTTGGCGACCACGGTGGGGAGTGATTTGCGAGAATTGTACCAGCATATCCTGACATGTTTGCGTCGGGTGATTATGGCTGAAGGAGCCTGTTTGTTGCTCTATCAGCCGGAACAGCAACGCTTTGTGCCCGCAGCAACTCAGGGCGCGAAAATGTCTTATAGTGCTTTGCTGGCCGAGCTTAATTACGATGACCTCATGTCGCAGGTCCAGCACGGTCCCGGCGAAACACTCTCCACAGTGCAAGCGGGAGGACGATCGTTGATCGCCGTCACTTTGAGTTACCATGGGGTCTTACTAGGGATAGTTGCGCTCTCCTCCACAGACGAAACGGTACTCCTGGACGAGCGTACTCCCCTACTGGCAACCATGTGCCATATAGCGGCACTCTTGCTCACCAATTATAACCAGCGCACCGCCGAGCTAAAGACGGTGGTGGATCAGGAGCGCACGCGCATCGCCCACGATCTGCATGATGGTATCGCGCAACACTTAGCGCTAGCCCTGCTCAAACTCGAATATATACAGCGTCTGCTGGTTGAACCTACACAGCCAGAACAGGCTTTGACGGAAGTTGAGTATAGCTATGCCCTGCTCAGACATTGCCTGGACGAACTGCGCCACGGCATTGCCTCATTGCTTCCCCCCGAACTAGAACGACAAGATTTTGTCCACGCCTGGCAGACCTTATTGGACGATTATCAAGCTAATCATCCCGATATCACACTTACCAATAAAATGGACGATCTGGCACACCTGCCGGACGCTTTAGAGTCCTCCGCCTACCGCTTCTTGCAGGAAACGTTGAATAACATTCATAAACATGCGCAAGCCACGCAAGTACACATACATGTTCGTCGGCTTGCTCACTTGATGTTTATCGAGGTCAGCGATAATGGAGTTGGTTTTTGTCCAGCGCAGGCCATGCGTGAGCATCAAGAAGACAGTACCATGCATATGGGACTACGTACCATGCGCGAACGTGTCCAGGCCGTCGGAGGTATATGGAAATTGCACAGCCGTCCCGGTGAAGGCACTATCGTACAGGCTTGGTTCCCCATGGCACACTTCTTCAGTCAGTGAGCAATAAGCCCTGACGCAACGCGAAAATAGCGACCTGCGTACGATCCCGCAGATGGAGCTTCTGAAAGATAACCGAGAGATAGTTTTTCACGGTCTTTTCTGAATAGGAGAGCTGCTCGGCAATCTCCTTATTGCTGAGTCCCTCCGCGACGTAGCGAATCAATTCTACCTCTTTCTCTGTCAATAATGCCTTTGCAGGCTCTCCTGTTGTTTCAGAGAGACGACGGAACTCGCAGACGAGCGCCCTCGTCAGCTCCGGTTTGAGGGAGACCCCTTGCGCATATACCGTCCTGATTGCTTCCGCTACGTCGCGCACCGAAGAATTTTTAAGCAGATATCCTCTTGCGCCACTTTTCAAGGCTTGTAGCATCTGTTGATTTTGTTGATACATGGTGAGCATGATCACGGCAATAGTCGGGAACTCTTGTGTAATCAAGCGTGTCAGGGTAACACCGTCTACCTGCGGCAGATGAATGTCCATGAGCACTACATCCGGCTGTAACTGACGTATCTTCTGAAGCGCGTCCGGCCCATCGACGGCTTCTCCTATTACCTGTATATCTTCTTCTTGATCCAGCAATTGGCGTAATCCCTCGCGCAATAACGTGTGGTCATCGACCAGTAGGACCGTAGCCTTGCTTGTGTGCGTGCGCTCTGCTGCGGTAGCATTGCTGGATGTTGAGGTAGAGTGTACTTCAGTTGCAACTGCTGCATCTTGTCTATCACTTATCTCGTTTGGCTGCATAATGAACTTCTCCCAGGACAAGTTATAGCACTATAAATTTCTTACCAATTTTATTGTACTCTGTCCTGATAATCCATTTCGTTTCCTTCCAGCAGGAGCGGGAGTAAGATAGAGAAGTGTGTTGCTCCTTAACCTGTGATAAGACATTTAGGCTAAATCCCCGCCTAGTAAATGACCCCGCGAAATAACATGATATACAATACCTCTAGTGTAAACATAGACGAGTGCAAATGCCTTTTAGTTAGGCAATAATGTTAATATATGCATAAAAAGAATAAAATGCATAGTTCGGGCAATTAGTATATTTTGTAGCGCAGAATTTCTCATCTTCGAGGAGTACTCGTTCTTAGGACGTGCAAATATGATATCTCCACGTATTACCGCAGGCATTGTTGTTCTGCTCTTAATAAGTGTTTTCTCCCTGTCAGGAATTGTACTAACCATGTGGGCGGGACCGCTACTTACCCATGACCCTACGACGTTGCATGTTGGCGGCAAAATTACTAACATGGTCAATGTGCCAGCAAAAAATTTTGTATTTGAAACCGACGATCATCAGACCTTGAACTTTAGGTGTGGGGATGGATGTCGTGCCTCACTGACTCATATGCAACGCCACGTCAATGAACAGGCGCATACCGATGTCTATTATAGACAAGGACCAGATAACACGCTACAAGCTCTCTATGTTGATTAGCGCAGCAGCGAGAACAAGCACCTTCAGAATAGAACAACTACCTACTCCGGTAGGAAGGAATGGAATAGTTAAGTGATGAGTAGTAGTCAAAACAAGGCATTAGTATCCGCGCAACGGCTACCAGGAAAGCCATATCTAGATCGCGCGGATGTTGTCATTATCGGCAATGGGATTGCAGGTCTGACCGCAGCGGTAGAAACACGCCGCCTAGCTCCTGATAAGCGAATCGTCATCATCACAGACCAGATCCACCCTACCATTAATACCCCAGCGCTCAAGCAGTTTGCCATCGCCAAACTCTCGCGTGAGCAGTTGCTGGCCTATCCAGCTGGCACAGAGCGCAAGGAGGGTATTCATCTCATTAGCACACGCGTTGAAGAGATTCATGCAAATAGCAAGTATGTGAAAACGACCGGCAACAGAGGGTTTAGTTACGATAAGCTCTTGATTGCAACAGGTAGCTCGCCGATGGGCCTGCCTGAGAATATCCCTGGACGCGATTTTGACGGCGTTCTCACGTTGCATCGTCTGCAAGATTATCTGGATTTGCGCCGTCGTCTGCCCGAAGTGAGTGAAGCAGTGGTGGTAGGCGGCGGCGTGCACGCGGTTGAAACTGTGATGGGCTTGCTCTATTGGGGTATTCGTGTACACTGGTTAATTCGCGGCAATACTTTTATGTCGAATGTCTTCGATCAAGACGCCTCTGAGATGGTGCTGTACGGGGTGCGCCGCGCTGGTGCACTGGTGCATATGAAAACAGAGGTGGTAGGTGTCATTGGGCGTGTTGGGGTAATCGCAGGAGTGATTACGAACCAGCAAGAGATGATCCCTTGTCAATTGTTGCTTACCTGTACGGGCACCCAAGCTAATACTAAGCTGGCGAAGTGGTGTACCCTCCCTATGCGCCATCATGAGAAGGGGATTATGGTAAATGACCAGTTGTGTACCAACATCCCCAATATCTTTGCCGCTGGTGATGTAGCCGCGCTCAAAAATCCGCAGACTGGCAAGTATGAGCCACGTGCACAGTGGTATGCTGCCGTATCGCAGG
>VBJK01000073.1 GCA_005879655.1 Chloroflexota bacterium
TAGGGTCAGCAAATGCAGGTGTTACCAATGTTTCAGTAACTACTACTACTACTATCGAAGCTGATCGCGCCATTTATACTCAGGCTCCGTTGACTGGTGATCCTCAACTCATGTCATTGCTATGGAGCAACCATGTACACGTTACTACACAGTCTGCTCCACAGACAGCAGCATGGCTCTCACTACTGTGGAGATTCTCACCGCTTATTGTTATGGTGGTAATACTATTATACTTCGCTTTTGCACGTAAGAATACTCATTCGGCTCGCTCTCTCGATGACCGCATCACGCAGATGGGTAAGCACCGTGCCCGCCGTTTTGAGCGTGTGAAAGAGGGTAGTACTCTAAAAACTTCGTCTCCCTCCCCATTGCCGCCCAGGACAGTCCATAGCAGATCGATCCCAACGGCAAACAGTCCTACCGCGACCTATCCAAGGGCGTCTCGCCTTAACACGGACCCCCCTGTCACATTTGCCGATGTGGCCGGTATTGACGAAGTTCGTGCAGAATTGGAAGAGATTGTGCAGTTCCTGCGTACTCCTGAGCGCTATGATCGTTTGGGGGCACGCATTCCACGTGGTGCGTTGCTCGTTGGTGCTCCTGGAACCGGCAAAACTCTCTTGGCGAAGGCTGTGGCTGGTGAGGCGAACGTGCCCTTCTTTAGCATGAGCGCTTCTGAATTTGTTGAGATGTTTGTTGGTATCGGAGCTAGTCGCGTGCGCGATCTCTTCAATCAGGCACGGCAGGCTGCTCCTTGTGTGGTGTTTATTGACGAAATTGATGCAGTTGGACGCAAACGTGCAATGCGTGCAATAGGTAATAACGATGAGCGTGACCAGACACTCAACCAGTTATTAGTAGAACTCGATGGTTTCGATCCACGCAAGGCTGTCGTGGTGATAGCGGCAACCAACCGTGTGGATATATTAGATAAAGCGCTCTTGCGTCCGGGTCGTTTCGACCGCCGTATTAGCGTCTCCCTGCCCGATCGAGCTGGCCGTGAGGCTATTCTACAGGTGCATACACGCAAAACGCCTTTACATGAGGATGTAGAATTGGCTCGCCTGGCTCGTATGACTACGGGTATGAGTGGGGCCGATCTGGCGAACCTGGTCAATGAGGCTGCATTGTCGGCAGCACGACGCGATATGGAGCAGATCACACACGAATGCTTTGAGGAAGCATTAGCACGGGTTCAACTGGGTGCTTTACGGCCTATTGTGATGGGTGAGCGTGACCGCCGGATCATTGCAGTGCACGAGGGTGGTCATGCGCTGGTAGCCTATCATTTGCCCGCCGCAGAGACAGTCAATCGTGTTACTATTCTGCCACGTGGGCAAAGTCTGGGCGTGACGCAATTTATTGCTGAGGGCGCGTATTGCCGTTGGTTTGGGCGGACGTGTCGCCGAAGAGATCACATTTGGGCCTGACCAGATTACCACTGGCGCTGAGAACGACTTGCAGGTAGTTACTGATCTGGCGCGCCGTATGGTGACGCGTTGGGGCATGAGCGAGCAATTGGGGGTAGTCTTCGCCGATTATCGTGCTGAGGGCGCGTATTCGCTGAACCTGCGGCAGATAGATCCAGCTACTCTCCCTGCACAAGCGCGCACGCTGGCTATGGATACGCAGGGCCGTCTCCTGCTCAATGGAGATCTGGAGGCCAGGTCGCACATGTTCGCAATGTCATCTCCGGTTCCACCTACGGGCGGTGGCGTAGCGATGAATGCACTAATCGATGCTGAAGTACAGCGCATTCTTCACGAAGGAAAAGCCCTGGCACACCAGTTGCTGACTGAACACTATGATCAGCTTACCTTGCTGGCTGATACGTTGATCGAATGCGAGCAGTTGGATCGCACACAATTTGAGAATTTGCTCGCAGGATAGCAGCATATACCGGCAGGCTGATCGAGCGGTGAGGTGCCCGTAGGTCAGCCTGCCGCGTGGCGCTACCCAAAGGCGTCGAGGAACGCCGCTGAGGGAGCGATAGCCCCGAACAAGCCCCCTTGCATCTTCATCATCTGGAGCGCTGCAAGATAGTTATTGTACTCGGTCGCGCCAGTGCAGTCGCTGAGCAACAGGCACTCGTACCCACGGTCGTTGGCCTCCCGTATCGTGGTGTGAACACAGACATCGGTGGTGATCCCGGTGAACACGAGGTGCGTGATGCCGTGGTTGCGCAGGACAAGGTCAAGCTCGGTGGCGTAGAAGGCACCCTTGCCGGGCTTGTCAATCACCCACTCGCCCTCAATCGGCGCGACCTCCGGCACGATCTCCCATCCTGGCTCGCCGCGTACCAAGATGCGCCCACAGGGGCCAGCCTGGCCGATCCCTGCACCGATGCGCTGTGAACGCCACAGCTTGTTGGCAGGACAGTCGCTCAGGTCGGGATGGTGCCCTTCACGGGTATGCACCACATGCATCCCAACGGCACGTACCGCAGCGAGCACTTTAGCAGTGGGTTCGAGACCCGCGCGGGTGAGGTTCAGATCGTACCCCATAGTGTCCACATAGCCGCCGGGTCCACAGAAGTCGCCCTGCCAGTCGATGCAGACCAGTGCAGTGTGGCGTGGGTCGAAGCCGCCGTCAAATGGCCAAGCGTATGGGTCAGCATTAACGGGACCAAACATTGGCATTGCTGATTCCTCCTTGCACTATCCTAGTGCAAAAATATAAAGAGGAGATAAGGATTGGGGGGTGCAGGGGGCGAAGCCTCGCCTTTCGGGGTTTGCGGTGTCCCCAAATTTTCCCGTTCCCCAAAAGGTTTTTGGGATTATGCACTAGGAGCGTTCTCAACATAGAGAGTAGCATTACCTTTTCTTGTTTGTCAAGTAAATAAGCAGTCAAGCGAGAAGAGGGCTTATTGTACTATTTGTAGTTTTCGCGCGAAGAGCTATCATGTACCAGTCACGAAGAATACGTCCGACTATTGTGCAAGTTGCACAATATTTATGCAAGAATTTTGGTAAATACACCAGTAGATCAAGAATCATGTGGGTGGTATCCTCTAAGTAAGCATCTTGATGAGGTATTTTGTACGATCCTCTTTCCCCAATGACGGTACAAGTCGCGTAGCGATGCCGCAAAGCAGCGTGCTACCCCTTATTTTTGGTGGTTGCCCTCCTCACTGGCGCGGTCGAGTGCTACCTCACGCCACGTCTGCTCTTATCTGAGTTGATGTAGCAAGATATCCCCATGCTTTACGTCCAGCCAAGGAGAAGGCGGGCAGTCCTCTTTTCCTTCGCCATGGCCAAAAAATGAGGTGTGTGGGTCCTCCCTCACCTGCAAGTTCAAGCAAAAAATAGGTAGTCCAGATATCAATAAAGGAGCTGCCCTATTATGAACAGCCATCCGCTAGAGAACGGCGCATCAGGGTCTCCCACTAGTAGACCAACCGCAGAAGCCCCACCGCCGGACCTTAGCCTTCGTGGCGTTACCAAACGCTTTCCCCATGTCCTGGCCAACGACAACATCGACCTCGATATCCACTGCGGCGAGGTCCATGCTATCTTAGGCGAAAATGGTGCTGGCAAGAGCACTCTGATGAAGATCTTGTACGGTTTCTATCAACCAGACTCCGGTACAATCAGCCGTGCAGGTGTCCCGATCCGCATTCACTCGCCACGCGAAGGCCGACAGCATGGCATCGGTATGGTGTTCCAAGACTTCACACTGGTACCCGCGCTCACCGTCACGGAAAACATTGCGCTTGTCGTGCCGTACCTACCACCCATTCTGCCGATGCAAGCACTGGAAGAGGAGATCCGAGCGCTCTCGGAGCGGTACCACTTCCGCATCGATCCCCGCGCACCTGTCTACGACCTATCAATCGGCGAGCAGCAAAAGGTGGAAATCATCAAGTTGCTGCTGGCCAAGGCACAGTTCCTGATTTTCGACGAACCCACTAGTGTACTCGCACCGCACGAGATCGACGAACTTTTGGAGGTCTTTCGTCAGCTGCGGCGTGACGGGCTGGCCGTACTCTTCATTACACACAAGTTGCGCGAGGTGCTGGCCGTCGTGGACCGCATAACTGTGCTACGACGTGGAAAAGTGACGGCGACGCAACCCGCAACGGATGCCACCGAAGCTGGATTGGTTGCCCTTATGCTTGGGTCCACTTCGCAGGCCGGGACAGAAGCCACCGTTGCTGCCCTTCCTCCCGCACTACAGGATGTCCAGCCCCGCTCTCCAACTGCCCAGAACCAGAGCGAGACCCCCGTCCTTGACATTCGGGATGCCAATGTGCCGGACCCCGCTGGTCGCGTGCATCTGCACGACGTGTCGCTCTCGATCAGCCCTGGGGAAATTGTGGGAGTGGCCGCCGTCTCTGGCCACGGACAAAAGGAGCTGGGCGAATTGGTGCAGGGACTGCGACACTGCCACTCCGGCTCAGTGAAACTGCTGGATACTGGGGTACGGCGCTGGTCGCCCATACGCACGGTCGCCCTGGGAGTCGCCTGTGTCCCGGAGGACCCCTTGCGCGAGGGTGCCGTCCCCACGATGACCGTACTTGAGAATATGGTGCTGCCAGTGCGCAAACAGTTCACTGGTCAGGGGGGGCTGAGTATACACTGGCGGCGGGCACGGGACTACGTTGTACGAGCGCTACAGAGCTTTGGCCTACGCATGCCCGCGCTGGAGGCACCCATCGGTACTCTCTCAGGTGGCAACATCCAGCGTGTCGTATTCGCACGCGAGGCGGCGCGCCAGCCGAAGTTGCTGCTCAGCTACTACCCAACACGTGGCATGGACGTGCCCTCCGCAAACATCACACGCCAGCTGCTGCGAGGTCTGCGTGCCGCCGGAACAGCCATACTATTGGTCTCCGAGGACTTGGACGAGTTGTTGAGCCTGAGCGATCGGCTTGTAGTGATGCACCGTGGGCGCATTGTGGGCACATTCCGCACCGACGAAGAGCCGAGCCTGCACAGCATCGGGCTGCTGATGACGGGGGGGGAGCATGCGACGACTGGCGTACAAACGAAGATGGGAACAAGCAATGGCTGAAATACAAGCAAACAAGAAGAACGAGTGGCAACTCAAGACGCTGCTCCTATCGGTAGTGCAGTTACGTCCCGTGCGAGAGGGACTGTATTTTGTCGGCGCGCTGGTGGTGGCGCTGACCGGCTTTGCTCTGGTGTTGCTGTTACAGGGACGTGACCCCATCGCAACTTATATAGGCATGATTGAAATCACGCTAGGCTCTTCCTACGGCCTTAGTGAGGTGGCAGTGAAGATGATCCCGCTCCTGTTGTGCGCGCTCGCCGTGGCGGTGCCAGCACGCGTGGGACTGGTGAACGTTGGTGGCGAAGGGCAACTCTACATAGGTGCTTGGCTGGCAACTTGGGCGGCACTGAGCCTACCGCAGTTACCGCCATTGATATTATTGCCCTTAATGCTGCTCATGGCTATGATCGGTGGAGGACTGTGGGCACTACTCCCTGGGCCCCTGGAAAGATGCAGGAAGTGGCAATTTCCCGCAGTCTGCGGCATTCGTGCCCGCAGCTCAATTACCGGTCTGGCCAGGTTCCCGCGTCCATGCCGGACTCCTGATCGGACTGGTCGCTGTCATCATCCTCTATCTCATCCTGCACCATACGCGCTGGGGATACGAGATGCGTGCCATTGGTGGTAACCCAGAAGCAGCACGGCGGGTGGGCATCCCCGTTTTGTTCTACATCATCGGCGCGCTGGTGATCGGCGCTGCTCTTGCTGGCATCGCTGGCTTCGGGGAAGTATCGGCGATCCAGGGACGGCTACGGCCCGACTTCTCGCCCGGCTATGGCTACATCGGCTTCCTGGTGAGCTGGCTCGCTGCCCATAACCCATTGACCATTGTGCTGATGTCCCTACTGCTCGCTGTCATCATTGCAGGTGGTGACTCGTTACAGATTGACCAGCACCTACCCTTTGCCAGTGTCAACCTCCTCATGGCCCTCACCCTCTTTGTGGTCCTGGCACTGCGCAGCAGATCGGAGGCGATGCGATGAATGTCTTTTTGAGTATCGCATTATTCATCCAGGGGTTGGCCGCCGGGGCGATCCGCTCAGGCACCTCGATCTTGTACGCAGCCCTCGGTGAGGTGATTGTCGAGCGAGCAGGGATAGTCAACCTGGGGCTGGAAGGCTGCATGCTCATGGGGGCCGCTTTTGGCTTTATCGCTACCGTCCAGAGCGGAAACGCCTACGTCGGCCTGCTGGCCGCAGCCATCGCTGGCGGCCTGTTTAACCTGGTGTTGGGCTTCCTCGTCGTGACGCGGCGGGCAAGTCAGCTGGCCAGTGGGCTGGTCTTGCTCTTCTTGGCTACGGGCCTGACGGCCCTGGTCGGGGCTAGCTATGTGGGCCAGCGCATCAACGGACTCGACCAGTTTAGTATTCCTTTGCTGGTGCAGATCCCGTGGTTCGGACCAGTACTCTTCGAGGGCGATGTGTTGACCTTTGGCATAGTGCCATGCTCCCTGGTTGTCTGGTGGGCACTGTACCGCACGCGTTGGGGACTATGGTTGCGCACGGTGGGCGAGAGCCGCAGGGTGGCCTATGCCACTGGATTGAACCCACGCTGGGTCCAGTACCAAGCACTGGCCATCGGAGGCATGCTCGGCGGCCTGGGCGGTGCCCAGCTCTCATTATCGTATGCGCACGCATGGATCGAGAACATGACCGCTGGACGGGGCTTCATCGCAGTGGCCCTAGTGATCTTTGCCTCCTGGCAGCCGCTGCGTGTCATCCTGGGCGCACTGTTGTTCGGGGGAGCGATCGCCTTCCAATTGCAGTTACAGGCCCGCAACGCCCCGGTCTCGCCGTTCCTGCTCAATATGATCCCCTACCTACTCACACTCCTCGTGTTGCTCGCGTTGGGGAGAAAGCGGCGCTACCAGATGCCGGAAGGACTAAAGGAAGTGTTTGAAGGAACACAAACATCTTAAAGTCGCCTGGAGTCCGTAGCGCTTGCAGATCGAATGTCAATGGATTGGATAAGGAGAATAAATACATCATGAATTGGCCTCTACCTATAAAACTGCTCACCATGGTCGGCGTCATCGCATTCCTGATTGTAGGGTGCGGGAGTCCCAGTTCGATTACGGGGACGACCAGTGCGACAGCCCCAAAGCTCATTGTGGGTGCACTGCATGTCGGCTCGATCCACGACTTGGGTTACAATCAGGCCATGCATGAGGGCTTGCTGGAGATGCAGAAGAACATCCCCGGCGTCCAGGTGCTTGAGGAGGAGAACGTACCAGAGAGCGCCGACGCCGAGCGCGTGATGGAGAACATGATCAGGAAGGGGGCAAAACTCATCTTTGCCCAGAGCTTCGGCTACCTTGAGCCAGCACTGACCGTAGCCAAGCGTCATCCCGACGTGATCTTCGAGCACGCAGCTGGCAACAAGCTCGCACCCAATCTTGGAACATTCTGGTCGGATACCACTGCTTACGAATATCTGATGGGTGTCATTGCAGGCAAATCGACCAAGACCAACAAGCTGGGCTGGGTGATTGGCTATCCGGTCCCTAACATCCTCACGTCGATTAATGCGTTCGAGCTGGGGGCGCGATCCGTCAACCCCAAGGCCACCACACAGGAGATCGTCGATAATGGATGGGTAGACCCGGCCAAGGAGGCTGAGGCGGTCAATGCGCTCGCTGACAACGGCATCGATGTCACTACGATGATCGTTGACTCGCCCTCGACAGTCGTGCAGACGGCAGCCAAGCGCAACATTATGTCGATCGGCTTCCACTGCCTGTGTGTGCAAAAGGTCGCGGGCAACGGCTGGCTTACCGGCATTGGCTTCACGTGGGGCCCCCTGTTCACTAAGTTCGCCAGAGAGGTGATGGCAGGAACATGGAAGTCAAGGAACATCGTAGGCAGCTTGCAGCAGGGCTACAGCGCAATTGCCCCCTATGGACCTGGCGTGAGCGATGCGACGAAGCAACTTGTGGAGCAAAACAAGGCTGACTTGATCTCTGGCAAGCTACACATATTCAAAGGCCCGATTATGGACAACCACGGTCAGGTGCGCATCAAGTCAGGCGATGTCGGCAATGTCGATACCTTGCTCACTAATACCGACTGGCTGGTCGATGGGGCGATGGGCACAACGAAGTAGACCTCTGAGAAGTAACGGAAAGGAAAAATCTATCATGCTGTACTACTTCAAAGTGCGCGTCGAACCTAAGGAGTGATCATTGGATGAATTGTGGAACCGTTGGGAGAAGCAAGCTGAAGCAGCACTGGCTGCCAAAGCTTCAGGAAAGATGGTAGCCCTGTATAAGGTAGCTGGGCAGAGGCTCGTGATAGGCATTATTGATGCAGAGTCCCACGATGAGCTTGATCAAATTTTCATGGCTGGTCTGCCCATCGCCCATAACTTAGAATGGGAAGAGATCTTGCCCGTACGTGAGTATGAGAACTTTGCCAGCGATGTGAAGCGGCGCTGGAAGCCAGAGGAGTAGCCGCAGCTAACTATCTCATAGCAAATCCCGATCATCACTGCACAGTTGGCTCACGCAATCAGCTCTAGGAGTGTGATTCAGCAAGGGTTTGCTTAACCTGAACGACGGAGTTGCCTCCGTCGTTCAGGCGGGTAGCATACCTCCTGCCCACCTTCACCACCACTTTCGCTTTCTCATGAGCCATTACCCCAAACACCTACAGAAAACACAAGAAAATGCTCTCTTTCCACCATCTTGTGCTTCATCTACAATTTCGTGTATCATAAGAGAGGCTTCTATATGAAAGCATCCTTTGCTTTTATACAAAGTCAGGACCCATGTCTGAAAGGGACATACATTCAAACAGAAAGTACGGCGCACGAAAACGCTATGTTTATTGGGACTATAGGTATCGCATTTCTAGCGGGGTTAGCCTCGTTCCTATCACCCTGTGTATTACCACTGGTTCCTATTTACCTGGCTCAGCTGGTAGGTCCGAGTATCTATCAAGCGGGCACACCACAAAAAGAGTTACGTACTCGCTTCATCACATTCTTACATGCACTCACATTCGTTGTGGGCTTTACCCTTGCCTTCGTAGCTCTGGGAGCCACGGCGAGCACATTAGGGAGTTTTCTCAAAGCGCACCAGATCCTGTTACGGCAGGTTGGAGGCGTGCTACTCGTGCTTATCGGATTACACTTCACAGGTCTGCTGAAATTGCCATTTCTCTACTGGCAAAAACACTTCGCGTACTATCCTGGCCGTCCCAGTTATCCCGCTTCACTACTGATTGGCATTATCTTCGCTATCGGCTGGTCTCCCTGTATTGGTCCGATACTCGGCTCTATCCTGTTCATGGCCGAAAATGCTGCCACGCTACGCTCAGGTGTGCTGCTGCTGCTGACCTATTCGCTGGGTCTGGGCATACCTTTTTTGTTGCTTGGTCTAGGGCTTGATCGCTTCAGTAGCTTATTAAAATGGCTCAAGCCTCATTTAGGAAAAATTGAAGTTGCAACTGGTATCATGATGATGGTAGTAGGGGTCATGATCTTCTTCAACCTGCTCCTATTGCTCAATAGCTACTTTAACTTTGGCTTCAATCTGTGAGGGAGGCTGACTTATGGAACAGAACAAGCTCGTAACAACCAGCAGCAGGCTGATATCTCTACCATGGCTCAACATCGCATTGAGCGTCTTCTACTTAGGACTGTCAGCGGTACTGGTCTTCTTACCTGGCGGATCAGTGCTTGACCGTTTGCGCTGGCTCGACAGTGGCATATGTGCTCAGTTGCTCACACATTCTTTTTATCCAGGTAGCGAGCGTCTACCACTTTGCGCGCGTAATACTGGTATCTACCTTGGCTTCGTGATCAGCCTCATTACGCTACACCTCATGGGACGGGGCCGCTCGCAGCAACTGCCTCCCTGGCCTATTATCGTCACACTGGCCGTGGGTGTCGTTGCGCTGGCCGTGGACGGCTTGAACTCATTGGCAGTAGATCTCAACTTGCCTCATCTTTACGCTCCCCACAACCTCATACGGCTTGGCACAGGATTAGTGACAGGACTTGCGCTGGCTGCATTAGCGCTACCTATCCTAAACCAGCTCTTCTGGCACGAGTATAACGAACAGCGCAGCATCTCATCCTGGAAAATGCTTCTCCTGTTCGTCCCCATACTCGCCATTTGCTTCCTCGTGGTTGCCTCACAGAGTGGAATTGCCCTCTACCCCCTCGCACTACTGAGTACCATAGGCATCCTGACAGCGCTAAGTAGCGTGAACTTGATTCTTATAGTAGCCATAAGTAGACGCAATGAGACATTTGAACGCTATCAACAGTTGCTGCCGTTTTTCAGTCTTGCTCTTGCTTGTACACTTGGAGAAATGCTCGCGTTGGCTCAGCTCAAGCTCGTGCTCTTCCAAGCCTTAGGCATCTAAAGCTCTTTGCTCTTTGCAGCCCATAAGATCAGCGCGTATCTTCATCACTACTTCCTCATCAATCTTCACTCGTTCCCCAGCAGGCATGTGTGCAATACGCATCATAGCCTCCCGTAGATGAACCGGAGCATGTTCAATAGTGCAGCGTTCGTGTATCAGCCGCTTGAAACGCATATCAAAATGAAAGCGGCACTCACAGTGTGGACAATCCAAGAGATGTCGCTGTACTATGGCAACTTCCTCCGTACTCAGTTCCCTATCTATGTATAGATGAAGACGAGCAGTAATTTCGACACAGTCTAAGCAATTCATAAACAAACCTACTCCTACATTAGCTCGCCGTTAGTTCTGTTCATTCTAACATAATCAGAGGGGCTTTTCATTCCCCCAGGTAGAAGCAGCTTCCTTTTTGCCCCAAACTCGCTATGTGCTCTCTTATTGCCCTGGCATGATACACTATGAGAGATAAGAAAACTAGGGAACCTTTTTATGAGGAGCGATTGATGTCGGAACAGTCACATAGCACAGAAAAAGAGCTATCACCATCGGAAGACGCATTAGCAACACAGACAGGCAGGCCAACTGAAGACTTTGAAGAAGGCGTACTCGCACAACTGGATAGCCTCTATCGGACAGCGCTTCGCATGACCAATAATCCGTATGAAGCGGAAGATCTGGTACAGGAAACAATGCTCAAAGCATTTCGTTTTGCGCACACGTACCAACCTGGCACCAACCTGCGCGCTTGGCTATTCCGCATCCTGAATACGTCCGCTATCAATCGCTATCGTAAACTGGCGACCCATCCTACACCAACATCATTGCCTGAAGGAGAAGAGTTCTATCTCTATAATCAAATCAGAGATCTCAATGGACAAGAACTCAGCCAGGGGGCCGAGGAGGAAGTGCTCAGTCAGTACCTGGATGAAGATGTCTATCAAGCCTTGAATGATCTGCCGCCTAATTTTCGTATGGCGGTGATTCTGGCCGACATTGAAGGGTTGTCGTATAAGGAGATAGCCGAAGCCTTGCAAATACCTATAGGGACCGTTATGAGCCGTATATCACGGGCGCGACGACAACTGCAAAAATCGCTCTGGCATTATGCCACAGAAAGAGGCTACGTTAAAACACAGGCCCCCTGATAAGAAGGTAAGGTATTCCTAAATGGGAGATATGACGACCTGGCAAGCTGATCTTTACGCGCTGCCAGTAAATGACCAACTCGGTGTATTGAGCAGTACAAAGTTTGTAGTAGAGCAAGGGAAACATGTCTGGATCAATCCACAGCAGGTTGAGGCGCTCAGCAAGGCATGGATACAAGACCAGACACTACAAGTAGCAATCCCAACAGCACCAGGACAATGGTTTACTGACTATCACTTTTTCGATGGCACAGAGCGTACTGTCAACTGGATGCTGGTCTTAGATGCCCTCAACTTCTGCTTCTGGGCCGAAAAGGGGCAAGCCAGGTGGACTATGCACTATCGGGGCGAGAGCTTAAACGGCTATTGGGCCGAGGCAGCTTCGCTCAAACGGGCCGTGGAAGAGGGTATCCCGTTGTGGGATGCTACCTACCTCAGCAACATTAGTTGCGAAACCGTTGCACATATTTTTCGTGGCACACAAACGATTCCTTTACTAGAACAACGGGCTGCTCATTTGCAAGAAGTTGGCAGAGTACTCCTGGAGAACTTCTCTGGCCAGTTTGCCCACGCCATCGAGCAAACAGCAGGTAGCGCCGTTCAGTTAGTGCATCTGCTCGTGCACTATTTTTCGTCCTTCCGCGACGTGACCCATTATCAGCAGCGCGAAATACGTTTTTTTAAACGTGCCCAGATCTGTGTCGCTGATCTCTACGGTGCTTTCGGGGGACAACAATGGGGAAAGTTTACTGATATCGATCAACTGACGGCATTTGCAGACTACAAGCTGCCGCAGGTACTACGCCATTGCAAAGTAATCGTATACAATAGTACCTTAGCTGAACAGGTCGATAATCAGCAATTGCTTGCCTGTGGTAGCGATGAAGAGATAGAGATACGAGCAGTAACTATCTGGGCCTGTGAACTACTGCGGCGTGCCATGCACCGACGTGGTTGTGATATGACAGTAGCGGAGATAGATCAACGACTCTGGCTATTGGGGCAGCAAGCTGAGAAAATGCTTCCATATCATCGTACACTTACTATATACTATTAAAAATAAGCTCATAGGTAGCATTAATGCAACTAGCAACATTATTGGCCGCTTTAGAGCAGCCACCAATATCCATTGACCCGGCTGTACTGCACCAGCGTTACGAGATCACTGCACTAGCCTATGACTCACGCAAAGTTGTTGCAGGAAGCCTCTTCGTGGCCGTGCCGGGAACACATACAGACGGTCGGCACTACCTGCACGATGCCGCACAACGGGGTGCCCTTGTTGCGCTCGGTGAACCCCTAGAGCATATGTCTGAGCCATTCTCCTGCCCTTTACCTTATATAGCAGTTTCCGATGTGCGCACAAGTTTAGCTAATCTTTCCTGCGCATTCTATAGTTACCCGACACAACAACTTTACACGATTGGCATTACTGGGACTGATGGCAAAACGACCACGGCCAACTTGATCAATACGCTCTTAGAGGCAGCTGGTATCCAGAGTGGGCTAATGACTACGGCAAATTTCAAAATATGCGGGCAAGAGTGGGAAAACGCGACCAGACAGAGTACACTGGAGGCATTGGAGATACAGCAGTTCTTGCGCCGTCTGCTTGATGCACAGGCAAGGTATGCAGTTATCGAAGCAACTTCTCACGGCCTGGAACTGCAACGGGTTCATGGCTGTGCCTTCGACATCGGCGTGGTGACAAACATCACCCATGAGCACCTCGACTTTCATAAAACGCTCGCCGCCTATCGTCGAGCCAAAGCTCGCCTTTTCGAGATGCTTGACCCTGAGCGCGACAAAGGGCTGGGTGGTCGCCCGCAAGCCATCTTGCATCGCGACGATGCGAGCTACGAAATTCTTAAACCCTATTGTCGTGTGCCCATTCTCGATTATGGCATTGATACTCCAGCAGCCGTACGTGCTGTCGATATACAGCTGTGGGCTTCTGGTACAAGCTTTCGCGTGATTTTGCCCGATGCCGAATGCGTGATCGAAACGCAACTTGTGGGACGCTTCAATGTCAGTAATTGCCTGGCTGCTATTGCTACTGCCTACAGCCAGGGTATAGCACTGGCAACTATTCAGCATGGGCTGGCCTCCATTAAAGGTATAGCGGGACGTATGGAGCATATCAGCGTAGGTCAGCCGTTTGATGTAATAGTGGACTATGCTCACACGCCTGATAGTCTACAAAAAGTGCTGGCCACCTTGCGCCCACTCACGCGCGGGAAACTGATGGCCGTTTTTGGTTCTGCTGGCGAGCGAGACAGCCAAAAACGCCCTATCATGGGCAAAATTGCCGCGCAAATGACGGACTTTTTCGTTCTCACTGATGAAGACCCACGCGAAGAAGACCGCGAACATATTCTCAATGAGATCGCCATGGGAGCCGACTCAGCTGGGAAGTGCCGTGGCAAAGATTTCCTTTGCATACCGGATCGCCGCGAGGCTATTGCCGCAACCTTTGCGCTGGCGCAGAAGGGTGATACGATACTGCTTGCCGGGAAAGGGCATGAGCAAAGCATCATCATCGGAAGGGAAAAATTGCCCTGGGATGAGCGCAAGATAGCACAAGAATTGCTCAAAACATATGTATAATTAAGAAGAGGAGACAGCGATGACCTCTCTCCTACAATGATAAAACACTGGTTACTCTGCATACAAACGGTGCGTTTATATTGAATGGGATATTTAAGCCATCATTTTCTCTTGGGAGTCTATATGAACAACCCTATCTGGTTACTAATAACTTTCATCGTCTGTGCTGTTATAAGCCTGCTGCTCTGTGGCCTGGCAAAAACTCTTTTTCCCAAGTTTCGCAGTGGTGAGCATAAACCAGGCACCCACCGTCCTGATCTTCCTGCTGGTGGTCGAGAGATTAAGACCATAGAGCTACCGCTTGTGGGCGGACCAGCATTCACCATAGCAATGATTGCTACTGGCATAGCAGCTGCCTATTTCTTGCACTTTAGCAGGGATCAGTGGTTGTTACTCTTAATCGCCCTCGGTGCAACGCTAGGATATGCGCTAGTAGGTTTTATTGACGACTGGAATAAAGTTTTTGGCAATGAGGGCCTTTCAGAAAGAGTAAAATTCTCTGGCGTGTTCTTCATTGGTGCACTGGCAGCTATCCTCTACTTCTCTCTCCTACCTGAACGTGGACAAGCACTTTATGGTGTCTATAAGGGTCTGCCTTTTGTTGAGTTGCTCATGTGTGTGAAACAACCTCTTCCATCCAATACCTGCACCCTTCTGCCGGGACTGCCTTACTATGTTTGGCTGACCTTTTTCGTATTGATGACTGGCTTTATTGGTAGTGTCACCTCGGTCTCTGTTGACTTTAGCGATGGCCTGGATGGTCTGGGAGGTGGTCTTGTCTTCAGTGCAGCCTTAGGGCTGGGCCTCGCCATCGTCGGGATTTTTGATGAACCTTATGGCAAGGTACTGGAAATGCTGGCGCTGCTGTGTGCTGGCTCTGTACTTGGCTATCTCCCCTGGAACTGGCCATCTTCATGGGCGGCTCGGCACAGAACAGCGAAAAGACGAGCTAAGATCTATATGGGTGATTGTGGCGCTCTGAGTCTGGGGGGTATCCTGGCCATGGTTGCCATCTTCTCTCGTCAGGAGTGGCTCTTATTGATGATCGGTGGAGCATTTGTGCTCGAAGGTGCATCCGCGCTTATCTCAGCACGCCTGCTTACACGCTTCTTCCGCCGCAATCTACAGATTTTACGCTTCGCTAGTAGCCACGATTTTGTGCCGCATACCGAGTTTCCATTGCCCTTCCTGGCAACACCGCTGCATCACCACTTTGACTTGTTAGGTTGGGACCGCCGTATACTGGTCTACGGTGCCTGGGCATTGGGCGCTTGTTTTGCAGCATTAGGAGTTATGGCCAGTCTACCAAACCTGACGTGGCAACGCTACCTGGGCCGTATCCTGATACTAATGCTGGCTGCTGTCGTCTGGTCGAGTGGTTCCTGGTCAAAATGCTATTTCGTGGGCAAACATCCCGCTGAGCGCACACGCCGCCGTAGGCTAGCTCTGTACTACGGCTATCCCTATCGCATTCTGGGTATCAATCTCTATCATTTGGTGGAGATCATTGAAGCTAGTGAAGATGTCATTGAAACCCCTGCTGAAGAATTGGCGCTCTGGCAGCGCATGACTATCTTCGATGCCCGCTCTATGCTCGGTCTTTATTGCTACCGTGCTGGCTATTATCCTGCTGCCCTAGCGCAATGGACACGCATTCCAGAACGAAATCGCGTGCTTCGACCGGAAATACAACACTTACTCGCAGAAGTTGATAACCGCATGGCGCTAGAAAACCTGGAAACTCAGCCAATGAAGCGCGATCAGATTATGCGCCGTGAACCCATCCTTTCAGGCAACCTTCCTCCCGCCGATCTGCCTAATCCGCATGAGCCAATTCGTAGCGCAGAGGCAACGGACGGGTCAGTTGACCCCTGGTCATCAATTCAAGGTTCGCCCTACCCTATCAATAATAATGGTGAACAGCGACAAGTGACTTCCCCGTTGCGTAATGATCCGTAACTGCACGTGACACACCAAAGAGGGAAAGAAGAAACGTTTACTCATTGGAGCCTCTTCCAAGTTAGTTACACATGTGCTATATTGTATTCAATAGGCTCTTTATAACTTTTCGGGAAAAACTATACCCAGTATTCTTGTGATAATACTCTCGCCTATTAGCTTCACAGAAGGGAGGGTGCCAATGCGTTTCTGCCTTATTATAGAAGAGGAATATCGTCAGGATCGAATGCCAATAGTAGTAGCCGATCAACTAGTGCAGTGGGGACACGAAGTTGACCTCCTTGAGCCGAGGGAGACTATTACTAATCTGTCCAATCTATTAGAATACCGCTATGATGCTTATGTTTTAAAGGCTGTCGCTGATGGCCCCGGACAGAGCATCCTGGAAGCTGCGGAAGCGGCTGGTATCCTGACCATTAATAACTCGCGTGCTATTCGGCTGGTACGCGATAAAGCGGTGGCAGCAGCTTTTGCGCTTGCTCATCGCTTACCTATTCCATCAACATATTTTGTGACACATCCGCGCCTCCTCAATCAGATCCCGCCAGAAAGCTATCCGCTGGTCGTCAAACCCAGCAACGGTAGCTCCTGTCGTGGTATCTATCGCATCAATACACCGAAAGAACTAGATACATTCATGATGATGGAAAGTCATGGCGGTTTTTTTCTGGCTCAACATTATGTAGAGAATGCGGGTTTTGATGTGAAGATCTATGTCACCGGCAGAGAAGTTTACGCTGCTATTGCCAGGAGTTCTCCCCTTCATGGCCGTATAACTGAAAAGTTCATTCCATTGACGCCTGCCATGAAAAAATTGGCGCTAGATGTTGGCCGCATCTTCGCTCTGGATATCTATGGTATCGACGTGATCGAAACACCACAAGGGTTAATGGTGGTTGATATTAATGATTTCCCCAGCTATGAGCGTGTACCCGGCGCAGTGAGACGGGTTGCGGAATATATTATTCATGCCGCTAAACGGGCCGAAATTCAAAGACATAGGCGGCTTGAACGCAATTTGCGCCGTCGGCAAGCTGCTGTTGAAAAGGTCTTACACACTACAAATAGAGCAGAAAATACTAGCTTGACTGATGTTTCTGGCATTATATTACAAACGAAGAAATTACATAGTAAAGTGAAATAGGGAGAGTAGCAGCATTATGGGCATCTGTCTCATCATGGATAATCCTGAAACCCGTCGCCACCCGGTCATTGCAGTGGTTCTGCAAAAACTGAGTGCAAGACACGCTGTACGCTTACTCGATGTGCGCCTTTTAAGCGGAGATCAAGCCATCGCTCTGGAAAATGCTCAGCCTCTGGCAGATCTCTATCTCTTAAAATCGCACACCCCCCAAGCGCTTGAGCTGGCTCATTACCTGGAGCAACGTGGTGCTCGTGTGGTCAATAGTTGGGCGTCGTCTGTCGCCTGCCAGAATCGTTTGCTCATGTCAGAACGTATGGAACAAGCCAGGTTGCCCTGGCCACGCACGCAATACTACCTCAGTCTGGCACAACTTTTGCATGACTCAGATGCGCTTGCCACATTAGTGTTCCCGCTTATCATTAAAAGTCGTTATAACCACCGTGGCGATCTCGTTGGTAAAATAGCTTCTCTGGCAGAGCTACAAGCATTCTCTCCCGCGTGGGGGCAGGAATCCATCGTGCTACAAGAATTCATGGCCAACGATGGTTGGGATATCAAGCTATGGGCCGTTGAGGAGCAGGTCTTTGCAGCACGGCGACGTACGCCTTTAGCGCCCGGTGCATCCAAACAAAATATTCCCCTTACCGCTGACGAGTTACCTGCCACGTGGGTACAATTAGCAACGGAGGTAGGCCGTACCTTCAATCTACGCATTTACGGCGTTGATCTCCTGCTGACAGAACAAGGACCAGTGATTGTTGATGTCAATTCGTTCCCTGGTTTCCAAGGAGCACCTGGGGCTGACGATGTATTGGTAGCCTGGATCGAACGTTTCCTGCAAGCGCCTAAGCAAGAAGGACAGACCCAAACGTGAGCAAAGATCTCCCAGCTGCCAACCTCTCTATCCAGGATTTACCCTCTGTGCTTACACACCTGTTTGCGCGAGCACAACGTCCGCTATCACCCGCTACGCAAGCGCCAGTTGGACTCTTCATTCGTTATCTGCGACGCAAGCCCGGTCGCGGCCTTGCCATCATTTATGCAGCCGATGCAATACGCTCGCATGCAACGCACGTCTCTGATCCTCATAGCCTGATTAGTCTTGTAGTGGACGAAGCGGCCCTGACCGGGACACACCTTCGTTTTAGTGCCTCCCAAGCCAGGGAGACCCCTGTGGAAGTTTTACCTTCCGGTGTACTACACGCACCAGAACTGGCGCTTTGTGCGCAGAGCTTTCCCGTGGATGCGCGGCTACCAGCTCTAGCCGCCAGCTGTGATATGACCCCACAAAGCCCCCTGTTTACAGCACTACAAACAGTAGCGCGTACACAACTCCAGGATAGCGAGTGGCAACTCGACTCAGCACAAGCCACGCCTGTACGATACAAACCAGCCAATCGCTGCGTTATACGCTACCATCTGGAGCTAGAGCATCCCGTTTCCCTGGCCGAGCAATCATTGACCATCTTTGGAAAAGTTTATGCAGACCCAACTCAGGCAAAACGTGTACAATTGTTACAACAACAGTTGTACGACGAACAAGAGCAGAGCGGCATGCCACTCTTGCCACGCCCACTCGCTATCATTGAGCCGCTAGGTCTTACCTTACATGAGGCAGTACAACCGTCACAAAGGACGCATGACATTTGGGGGACAGTGCGCGCCGGGACGTGGGCGCTACGACCACAACTAGAGCGGGGTCGTGGTGGGGAGGTTATCCGTGTTATCATACCGGAAGAGGAGTTACGTCTCACAGCCCAAGCACTAGCTCGTTTGCACACCAGCAGCAGTATACACCCGCATGCAGCTACTCCACGCACGGGAACAAAGGAAGCCCAGCGAACTAAGGAACGCGCACAATTACTAGCAGGACACAACCCAGAGCAGGCCGTACATGTACAACAACTCGCACAACAACTTGCCTCACGCTTGGAGGCTCTGCAACCAGAGAGTTACCGCCCAGCACATGGTGGTTTCAAGGCCAGCCAGTTACTTTTTCATAGCCATCAAGTCATTGTCACCGACTTCGATGGGTTCTGCCTGGCCGATCCCGCTCTTGATGTAGGCTATTTCCTGGCCTATCTGCGTCCAAGTGGACTCTGGTACCAAAGAGCTGGCATGCGGCAATGGTTTGAGACAGCCGCGGACATCTTCCGTCAGTCCTATCGTCTGACAATGAAAACTCAAGGTGTTGCACTTTTGAGTATTGATGGTATTATTAGTCATGCAAAACTCTATGAGGCAGCGCTCATCTTCAAGATAGCTACGCGCCGCATCAATCGTCTCAACGGTCCGAGATCGCAGGAGTTAGCAGCAATGTTAAGCGAGATCAGCTCGTGCCTATCATAGGGCGGTGGCTGCATGCAGAACGATCGATCTGCTTCGTCATGCTCCATGATAAGTTCAACCTGTACGTGATCTCCACCGTATCTATGCTAGAAGGTACTTTGTACAGCTCTTTCATATGCCAATGAATGGTTAATTCTCAGCGGGACTTTAACGTATTTCTCCCAATTTTTGTGAACTATTACCTATCATCATACGAGAGGCCCGTGCAAAAATACCAATCACAGAGCGCTTATCAATAAGATATGCCGCTTACAAAGTATATGCATTCGTTGCAAAAAATGTAAGCATTGAAAGCTGATATTATAAGGATATAACGAGCTATGTCATTTGCACATTTCTTATATCGCAACTTAAAAGGCTATCATTTGCTCGTTGTTGTAGCCATTCTGCTAACATTTGCACAAGTGGGAGCTGATATATTAAGCGCCTATCCGCTGAAGTTCATTATCGATAACACAGCACCAAAGACTCCCGATCCAGCATTTCTTGGCGCTCAGGAGCTGATCAATTTCTTCAAGCACTTTATCCCATTAAACGGCACAAAAGGAGGGGTAATCGGCCTCGCTGTCACATTATTCCTCGCGCTCAGCCTTCTCAAGGCACTGCTTACCTTTGTTCTCCTCTATATAGCAGCCTTCGTCGGCAAGCAGCTTACCAGTCGCCTGAGTAAGAACCTTTTTGACCACCTTCAGCGCCTCTCTATCAGTTGGCATGGGCAACGTGAGCACGGTGATCTCGTACAACGCGTCACAGGCAATATGGCTGATCTCGAAAAATTCGTGGCTGACGGCTTAGTAGATACACTGTCAGGTGTTTTAACTATCGTTGGTGTGATAGGGATTATGGCCTGCAACAATATCTCGCTGACGCTTGTCTCTACCGTGATCATACCCCTCTTAGGTATTATTGTCTATACCTATACGAGAGGTATTAGGGCAGCTACAAAGAGGGAGAAGAAAGCCGAAGGGCAGGTAGCGAGTATCGCCACTGAAGCCATGGGCAAAATTATGGAGATCAAGGCTTTCAACCTTGAGCATTTCATGTTCCAGCTTTTCACCAAAGCCTCAGAAAAACGGCTGGAGGAAGGTCGCAAAGCAGGAAGCCAGCAAGCACAATTTACGCCATTGGTAGATACTATATTAGCCATTGGCACAGCAGTAATTATTGCCATTGGAGCCTACTCTGCTACCAGTGGTCAACCACTTGGACCATTAAAAGGTGAGCCTATTACACTAGGCATGCTTGCCATCTTTCTGAGTTTCCTGACGAAACTCTACCAGCCGATGCGCAACCTCGCAAAGTTAACGACGCTATCCACCAGTGCAGCAGCTGCGGCAACGCGTATCGAGGAGGTCATGGAAGAACAAACTGAAGTGCTGGAAGTTCCCCCTAGCTATAAAGGCCCTACACGCTTGCGCGGGGATATTGCCTATGAGGATATCTATTTCTGTTATGGGCAATCCGGGCCGCTCGTCCTGAAAGGGGTGAACTTGCACATTCCTACGGGCAAGAAAGTAGCTCTAGTTGGTCTCTCCGGCAGTGGCAAAACGACGCTTACCAATATGCTGCCCCGCTTCTACGATACGCTCCCAGGATGGGGATCGGTGAAAATCGATGGCGTTGACATCAATCAGTATCCGCTGAGCATTTTACGGCAAAATATCAGTATCGTACTGCAAGACTCAATCCTCTTCGATGGCACCATTCGTGATAATATCAAGATTGGCCGTCCCACTGCGACAGATAAAGAGATGATCCAAGCCGCAGAACAGGCTTGTATTCACGAGACTATTATGAAAAAACCGGGGGGCTACGACGCCAAAATTATCAATCAGGGAAAAAATCTCTCCGGTGGTCAACGTCAACGCATTGCTATTGCCAGAGCGATCTTACGTGGTGCCCCTATTATTATTCTGGACGAGCCAACTGCTGCCCTCGATGTGGAAGCTGAAGCTGAGGTATTACGTGCGCTAGATGGTCTGGTAGAGGATCGCACGGTATTGATGATTACCCACCGCCTCAGTACTGTAGGGAAAGTTGATGAGGTTATCGTGCTGAAAGATGGCCGCATTGCAGAACAGGGGAGCTATAAAAAGTTGAAGAGCGAGAACGGTATTTTTGCCAATCTGCTCAAGGTGCAGAATATCTTTGACGAGGAGGAAGAAGAAGAGACAACCTGGTCATTTATGCGCTCAGCCGCCGAACGCCCCGACACTTCGCATGCAGAGGCCGAAATTCAGCTTGAGGTGGATGGGAAAGTTGTCAGCCAACGTCGGCTCAATAAAGTTGTGCTCACCATTGGACGCGTGGAACAAAATGATATACGGGTTCCCCGCGATAACCCTGCTACACATCAAGTTTCTCGCCTGCACGCCAAGATTTTGTGGAAGGACCAACAATGGGTAATTGAGGATGCAGACAGCAAGTTCGGACTTTACTATAACGGGCAGAAAATTGAAGAGCGAGTCTTGCAAAATGGAGACCGCATCTCTATAGCACCTACCATAATACTGATTTATGTACAGCAAAAATCTGCATTACCTGTACCTCCACCTATTGCTCCACCTGCACGCATCATGCTTCCACAAAAAGCTCAGGTTCTAATCGAGGTAGATGGGAAGCTAGTGGGCAAACGCGAACTTGACAAGACAGTGCTAACCATAGCGCGTCAACAGCAGAATGCCAATTTTGATATATTGATCCCATCCCGTTTTATTGGCAGGACAACGCATGCCCAGATTGTGTGGGAAAATGGCGTCTGGTTAGTAAAAGGCAGGAATGGCGTTAGATATAACGGGGACGTAGTCCCACAACATATCTTCAATAATGGGGACTGTGTCTATCTCGCCCCCTCAGTAGCATTGAAGTACCAAGTACTTCAATGACCACCCCCCATCCCCCCACCCCCCAGGGCACCCACAAGGGATGCCCCTACAATGGTACGAACGCACTTGGAAGGCTGATTCGTACCATTGTAGGGGCATCCCTTGTGGGTGCCCTGGGGGGTGGGTGCCCTGGGGGGATGGGGGGTTATTTGTCCATTGTGGGTGCCCTGCGTCAGCACAGCATTTATACCAAGTTTTCCTCTTCAAAAGAAAGAGCACTCAGGCAACATTGGATGTAGCCTTCTCTCACCGTATCCCCTAGCCGTGATGCGTATACTTTTGCGCGCTGTAACATTGCCAGCCAGTCCCGTGTATGATGCTGCCTGCCTATCGCCTCTGAGGCGCGCACAGCCACATGGAGCGCTTCTTGTATATCTTGTAGCTCGCCTGCACTCTCCAAGTGCTCAAAGGCAGCCAGCCATTCCTCCACACCAGGCTGAGGCAACATCGAGTAGTAGGCAGCAACTACGCGATGGACACGGCGACGCTCCTCAACAGGTAAGTGTGAGATGGCAAAAGAACGCACCTGCACATGGATCGTATAGACGTGCCCATCGAACTGCATAAATGAGGCCTGTACTAACTCATCACGAGTAGCAGGCCAGTTTTCAGCAAGTGTGGTTAAATCGTTCTCATTGACATATTGCAAGCCATTTTCCTTACTCATAACGTCTGCTACCCCTTGTCGAACACCACCTGTATTGCAAGCAACGGCAAGCGTCTCAGGAGCCACCACTAACATAATCTGTTCTCGACTAAAGGGCAATTTAAAGGCAGCCAGATAAGAGAGCAAGAGACGAGCAGAGGGAGTCAAATGCCGATAAGAGATTTCCAGTGCAGCAAGGATACCAGCCAGTGGCGTCGTCCGTAATTCGTCACGCACTTCTTCCAGAGAGCGTGTCGCAGCTTGTGGCGTATAAATGCGATCACCAATCGTGCGTGCAGTGCCAAAGATCAGTTCTGCACCTAAAGGGTAGCCATCCAGTAGGGTACAAATTTCTTGCAAAATCGCTTGCTGTTGCGGATCGTCAAGGTGAATACGCTGATCTAGCCCGCTTGCGGCTGCCAATTCAGCAAACAGTTTCATAAGATCCGCATCGAGCATTTTTCGCACAGAGTACTCGTACCAGCGGCAGTGAGAACCTTGCAGGATAACCATCGTCCCAGGATTTGAGCGAGATGTCACCAGTACTACGACTTCTTGTGGCAAAGAGGAGAGGAAATGCAACCAAGCTTCTAGCTCGCTACGATCCTTTACCTCTTCAAAACCATCTAAAAGCAAGAGGCAGGGCAATTCACGACTGGCGAGCGAACGGAAGGTAGCAATTACCAGTTGTGCTCGGCGCTCGATATTACTGGCCGGGTTGATCTTCGTTGGAATATGCAGAGAACGTATTAACTCCCCTAGGGCATCATCAAATGACTTGCCCCCTTGTAAAGAGACTCCCAACACGCCACCTGGAAATTTTTCCTGATAGCGTCGGACTGCCTCAAAGGCGAGTGCGCTTTTCCCTATGCCCGCAGGCCCTGTCAGAGCGATATGATGCGTTCTGGGCTGTAGCCGTAAATATCCCATCTCAGCAGCTTGTCTCTCCGTTGTGGCGGCAGCAAACAATTGCCTCAGATCCTGCAATTCCAGTTCACGCCCGACAAAGCTAGACCACGCACCGATATGTGCCAGTGGGTGGTGGTGCCTGTCGTGGGCGTCTTGCCTAGCAAGCAAAGGCACCGGGCCTGCATCCCCTTCGGCAACATGCCGGTAGAGCACAGGAATGAACCAGCTTTTCTGCTGCATTGGCAGGAGAGCCTGGCGAGCACGCGATAGCGCTTCCTCTAGCATGCGCCCATCAGCCAGAGCTTCATAGAAGTGAAAGATAAACGTGGGACTTAGCTCGTCCTGTAAAGAGAACGGCATGGCGACAACGGCAGGCACTTGAGCTGTCACGAGTGCAGTAGCCAGGGTCGCGTCAACCACGTTACGTCGATGGTGCTGACGCGTTCTATTGTTCTGGAAGGTCGCCGTCTCGCAGGCAGAGAAGACGGTGAGCCGCACATCGCTACTCAAAAATAGCTCGCGCAATGCTTCTGTATTGATAAAGCGATTATAGCCTTCGTCATCACAAAAGCACAGATACGTTTGTGCTTTTACATGTTTCAGTGAAATATTACAATGTCCACACCTACGTGCATCTACATCACTTATCGTCTTACAGTCTTCTTCTGGACACAAGCGGCCAAAAGCACCATGTCCGTCAAAATGCACAAGGTAGCATGGAATCACGGTCTCATTATCATCGAAGAGGCCAGCTCCACCATAGGAGTTGAGGTAACGGACCAGCTGACCGAAGGTTGGCGGCTCCAGTCGATCCAAAAAGACCTGTCCGCTCTCGATTAAGGGAGCTAAGCCATTTTCAAGGGCCGCAAAGCTCTTTTCAGTTTCCAGTGGTGTACAATCCACTGGCGAGGCTCCAATATAGAGCACCCGCATAGGAAGATGAACAGGAAGTTCACAACCAAGCGGGATATCTGGATGCAGTAAGGCTCGCGTTAAGGTAAAAATACCGGAGGCCAAGAGAAAATGGTCGCCATTATGGAGCAGTTCCCAGGGGTAGCGTACCAACTCATCACAGCCCGGTGTAAAACAAAAGGTAAGAGCTACCGTGCCTCGGCGTTTGAGTGTTCGCTGAATTAAGCTACGTAAGATGGTCTGACCCGACGGCTCCCCTGCCTCACGCAGTGTCGTTTGCGCAGTCTCTACATTACATAAAGCGAAAAAGAGGCGCTGACCTATCTCGCACAGTTCCTGGTCAGTGCTATCGAGCTTACTCAGCTTCTTGAGCAGGGCATTAAGTTGTTTCGTCGTGTATGGAGGGTTAAAACTGCCACTGACGACGCGTCCAGACCAGTTCTCCTTTACCTGCAACTCAAATGTGCCGTTCTCGCTACTCCGAAATAATAAGCTCAGTGTTTCGCCCATGTACCTAGCAATTCTCTCAGTTCTGGCCCTTGTAGCTGTAATTCATAAGTATATCCCCTAGTATATCAGATTTTCACGCTCCCTGCTCATGCAAAATTCTTATATATTTGAAGCTCTTCAGTTGGAGTGGAATAGATCATTCCCCCCAGTACAACTCAACTTTACCGAAGCGCACAAGATCACCAACTTTGACGCCCGCATCCTCTAACGCTTTCGTAACACCCATCTTTTCTAGTGTCACTTGCAAGCGATCCATGCCCTCTTCACTCTCCTGATTTGTCATACTCACAGCGCGCTCAACCCTTTTGCCGCGTACGAGAAACACTCCTGGCTGCTCTTTCGTCACCGTAAATGCATCATCGGGCTGAGGACGCAGTACTGGTCCTTCGGCTGATGGCTGTAGTGCTGCGCGTTCGGCCTCCTCTTGTTGGATCTCCAGTAACCGTTTCGCTGCAAATTGCATGAGTTCCTCCGTACCCTCGTGCGCCGCCGCAGAAATGGCAAAGATAGGATGACCAGCGGCTTCAGCTTTCGCTTTGAGTGCGGGCCAATGTTGCTGGGCATCTGGCAGATCTATTTTATTGAGTACTACAATCTGCGGACGCGAGGCGAGCTGTTCATCGTATTCGTGCAACTCGCGGTTGATGATCTGAAAATCCTGCCAGGGATCACGATCGGGAGCTGCACCATCCAGCATATGAATCAACAGACGGGTACGCTGAATATGGCGCAGAAATTCATGGCCGAGGCCCACCCCTTGCGCTGCTCCCTCAATCAGACCTGGAAAGAGCGTAGTGAAAGGATAATCGGCAATCTTCGGATGCGCTGCGCTCACTACTGAGAGCAATGTTGATTTGCCAGCGTTAGGATAACCGACCAGGCCGACATCGGCGATCAGGCGCAGTTCGAGTGTGAGCCAGTGCTCTTCACCGGGTTCTCCCTTCTGTGCCTCCTTGGGTGCGCGATTCGTTGCCGTGGCAAAATGAACATTGCCCAGGCCACCACGGCCACCACGCGCTACCATCACGCGCTGTCCAGATTCCACTAGATCCGCCACTACTTCCTGTGTCTCTACATGGCGAATAATAGTACCGCACGGCACAAGCAAAACGACATCATCACCCTTGGCACCATGCATCTTCTGACGCATTCCAGCCTCACCCGCATTAGCCTTGAAGTGATGGCGATAGCGATAATCAATCAGTGTATTTACATTATGTGTAGCTTCAATGTAGACACTACCACCTCGACCGCCATCTCCACCATCTGGTCCACCAAACGCTGCAAACTTCTCACGGCGGAAGTGCATCGATCCATTTCCGCCATCACCAGCCTTTACGTATATTTTTGTATGATCAAATAACATGATGTATCCTCAAACACTTATCGAATGTGGGAAAATTAATACAGTAGTGCCAAGAATATATCACATCGCGCAAGCGAACGCTATACTGTGTACCTCCCGGCAAGGGACGTGTCTCGATCACGAACCCAAATAATCAGGATTCACATTCCAGACGCCATACCCCGCAGTAGAACTGCAATGCCAGTTTTGGTAACTACAGTAGGTGCCTGACATACTACCGTCAGGATGGATAGTTCCTGCAAAAAACAGCGGCAAATTTCCTCGGTAGCTATCGACGAGGAATCGTATCTTTCTATCAGTAGTAACGTTACCATTGAAATTGCCATCGCCTTCCAACTCAGCCCCAACCGTGAAGTACCCCCTGATGTTACTGCCTGTCTGCTGGATATTGGCTAAGTTCATAGATGTGGTGACAGGTGGTTCGGAATATTGATTAGTGATAGAACCATTATAGCTTCTAAGCAATAGTGGATAAGTGACGGAAGGAGGTACAGGAGTTGGTTGAGCAGTAGGCGGCTTCGTGACCGGAGTTAGCGCGGCTTGGGTTGGCGTCGATCGCGTAGTGGGCGTTGCACTAACAGTAGCAGTACCATAATGAGAAGGTCTTTGTGAGCTAGCAGGAACCCTCTTACCACCAGGAAAGGAGAAGATACCACTGCCAAGTGTAAGTCCGAGTAGCAGCGCTAATAAGACCCAGGCGATAAATAAGAGCACAAAAGCTTCGCGCCGCCGTTTTTTATTAGCGGATGGTTGCGCATGTACGACTGCTATAGGATCAGAGACCGAAGCCGAGGGAACGGATTCTTGTACGGTTGTGCTCATGGGTGACTCAGCGACAATTGGCTGAGCAGACAATGCCTGCCAGAACTCCTCAACAGAGGCAAAGCGATCTTTGCTATTGAGAGCCAGCCCACGCTCAATCGCATTTGCAATATGCCCTGGAAGATCAGGTACAAAATGCGTCATTGGCTCCAGCTGCTGGTACAGAGCCTGTTAATAGTGTATATAATGTAGCAGCCAGACCATAAATATCAGTACCGGTATTCGTTCCTCCAGTATATTGTTCAGGCGCTCCATAACCAGGTGAACAGCGCCGTACGGCAGTCGTCGTTCTCTCAGAATCGTACTCCTTAGCAATACCAAAGTCTACCAGGACGGCAGCACTACCATCCTTGGGCACAATAATATTAGCGGGTTTAATATCTCGATGAATGATGGGAGGATGTTGGGCATGCAAGTATCCGATAGCGTCAACAATGGGTGTCATCATGTGCACGACCTGCGACAATGCAAAACGCTTCCCCGGCTGCTGTCTGCGCAGTCTATCCAGATTAGGACCTTCAATATAATCCATTAACATGTAAGAGCGAGCGTTTTTGTTATCATCGAAGACACGATAGACACGAGGTAACGACTGATGATCAAGGCGCTTGAGTACCTCACCCTCAAAGGTGAAGCGTGCACGCTCTTTCCTCTCAGGATCAATCACCTCTTTGAGTGCAAACACATTCCCTTTCACACGCTGATCACGAACGAGGTAGACCGCACCGAAACCACCTTTGCCTAACAAATCCTCCACAATATAGCGATTTTGAATAAGAGTACCTATCGGCAAGGACGACTGTACTTTTTGCACACATATACCTCATGATACTTTTTGATTCGGCGTTAGTTAGTTCAAAATGTCTACCTGTTAGTTACGTAGAAAAATACCATGAGGTTTCACAAAAATAGATCTAGCCTGCTGAGACTTTCCAATCACCATAACCACCACCATTATAATTACAGCCATTATTCTCATAGCTACAATAAGTGCCACTAATACTTCTATTAGCCTGAATCTGCCCGCTAAAGAAGAGAGGGAGTATGGGTCCGTGACTCTCCACTAAGAACTGTATCTTATTATCTGTTGTCACCATACCAGCAAAATTGCCATCACCAATCAGGCCCGGTCCTACCGAGAAATAGCCCGTGATATTAGTACCATGTTGCTCTATGTCTTGCAGTGACATCGTTGTATCGGTTGGAGGATCTTTATCCGAGATAGAACCATCATAGCGCTGTGTCAATACTGGATAACTACTTGGTGTCGGTGTGGGCGATGGTGTGGGCGATGGTGTGGGCAGTGGTGTGGGCGATGGTGTGGGCAGTGGTGTGGGCGATGGTGTAAACTGCGCGGTAGGTGGAGCTACAACTGTCGTTGTTACCTTTTTCTGCGTGAACGCATGATGACTAGAGCTTGTTGCGGGCCAGAGGCCACCTCCAAAGAGAGCACCGGACAGCAGAGCAACCAGTGCCAATACAAAGAGAGAGAAAATCAGGATGGACCTCCTCGGAGCATGCGCTTCTGCTGATAAGACATTGCGGACTATTACCTGTGCAGGTGGCTGCTCAGCCAAACGAGGCGTCTGAGGAGCTTCATCAGGAGTTTCCGAGACATCCGCCAGTGGCAATGCTGGTGGTAATGCTAGCGGGGCTGATTGCTGAGGAGGCGCATGAAGAGACTCCGGCACTGCCTTATGCAGGGCATCCCAAAATTCCTCAACAGTGGCAAAACGATCGTTACTATTAATGGCCATTGCACGCGTCAAGACATCAGCAACAGCTGGCGGCACGTCGGGTGCAACAACATGAGCCGACTTAAGTGGATCAACACCTTTGCTACTTAACCAGGTCATACGGTACAGTGAATCCGTTGGTATAGTACCAGTCAGAATAGTATAAAATGTGGCCGCCAAGCTATGTTCGGGTGCCCCATAACCAGGTGAGCAGTGTCGTACCGCAGCGGTCGTTGATTCTAGCTCATATACCTTCGCAATGCCAAAATCTACCAGCACAGATCCATCGCCCACGGTAGGCACAATAATATTCGCTGGCTTAATATCACGATGAATAATTGGCGGGTTTTGAGCGTGAAGATAGGCTGTAGCGGCAATAATCGGGGCCATCATCTTGAGCACTTGTGGCAACGCAAAACGCTTCTCAGGTTGGCGTTGCCGCAACTTCTCTAAATTAATACCATCTACATAGTCCATCAGCATGTAGAGGCGATTATTCTTTTCGTCCTCAAAACCACGATAGACACGAGGGAGCGCAGGATGGTCGAGCCGCCTCAGAAGTTCGCACTCGAAGCCAAAACTTTCGCGCTCATATTTATTGGGTTCTATTAACTCTTTGAGCGCGAATAGATTAGTTTTAACGCGTCGGTCCCGCACACGATAAACCGCCCCAAAACCGCCTGTGCCAAGCAGTTCTTCGACGATATAGCGCTGCCTTACAACTTTTCCTTTGGGAAACTTCGTCTGCAATTCCCGCATCCTTTAGCTGTACACCTCTAATCGATGCCCCATCATTATATGAGGCAAGCAAGAAGGTTAGCAAGCTCTCTCTACACTAATTCTTTTTGTAATTCTTTGCGCATTACCTCTGAAGGTATGTTAAAGGTAATTAAACGAGCACCACGCTGGAACGTGAGATAGGCCCAGGCCCATTGAAACAAGACCACTGCACGATTACGGAAACCAATCAGGTAGACAATGTGGACGACTAACCACAAAAGCCAACCAATGAACCCGTCCAACTGCACACGGCCCACATCTGCGAGACCAAAGGAGCGTCCTACGGTTGCTAGATTGCCTTTGTTGCGATACTGGAACGGCCCCGGCTCTTCTTCTCCTGCCACACGCCGCGCGATGACCGAGGCGACATAGATGCCCTCTTGCATAGCAACTGGCGCGACTCCTGGTAATGGCTTGCCATCCTGCATGACACGGGCCGTATCGCCAATCACGAATATCTCAGGATATCCTGGCACTGAGAGATCGGCATTCACTTCGACATGTCCCGATCTATCGACGTTCGCATGCAACCAGCGACCAGCCGGAGACGCTGTGACACCAGCGGTCCAGATGACTGTGCGCGTTGGCAAGAATTCACCAGCGATGATGACGCCATCCTCGGTAATCTCCTGCACAGATGCATGGGTTCTGACCTCAACGCCCAGATGATTGAGTGCCTTGTGTGCCTTTTTTGCCATATTTTCTGGAAATGCCGCCAGAATACGTGGTGACGCCTCAACCAGAATAATACGTGCTGCTCTGGGATCAATATTTCTAAAATCCTTGGCCAGCGCTTTATGGGCCAATTCAGCAATAGAACCAGCCATCTCGACGCCAGTTGGTCCGGCACCGACGAGTACAAACGTCAGCAGCTCTTTTTGACGTTCAGGATCACTTTCCATCTCTGCTGCTTCAAATGCTAGCAATATCTTACGCCGCAAGTTTGTCGCATCGACGATACTCTTAAGGCCTGGCGCAAATGGTGCCCATTGATCATGCCCAAAGTAGCTATGGCTGGCTCCTGTGGCAATGATCAGATAGTCATACGGAATAGTACGCCTTTCAGGGGTTGCCTGCTCCTCTGCCAGCACCAGTCGCCGTGCCGTATCAATACCAGTCACTTCAGCCATCAATACCGTGGTATTCTTTTGCTCGCGCAAAATCGCACGGATGGGCGCTGAGATATCGGCTGGCGATAAACCTGCTGTTGCGACTTGGTAGAGCAGGGGCTGGAAGAGATGGTGATTGTTACGGTCAATCACTGTGATCTGCACAGGAGCATTGCGCAATGCATGAGCAGCTCGTAAGCCGCCAAATCCTGCCCCCACGATCACCACGCGTGGCTCACGCACCAGGCTTTGTCTATCTATTATGTCCATATGTGACATATTCATTGGTCTTGCCTTTCAATTGCCTCACTCAAGAGACTGTTTCATATCAAACATTTTTGTGTCAAATTATCTAAACTTGTCTCTATTATAGAGCACGATAAGGAATCGAAGGTAGATCACTACGGTTCAGATTGTCTAAACAAAGAAAAGATGTTATAGTAGCGCCAAGGTTATATCCAACAGAGGTAGCGACCATCGCTTCCAGGTAAGGGGATCTCCATTATGTCCATCGACCCACCTGACGATCAGGAATTTATTCAGCAAGCCACTGACGACCTATCTGCTCTTAGCTCTTCTTCTACTGTTTCGGCCACAGTAGGCCACCTTCAGCCTGATACACAGACGGAGGAAGCCCAGAGACTCTTCACGGCCATTATAGCTTCATCAGAAGATGCCATCGTTAGTAAGACTCTTGATGGAGTGATCACCAGCTGGAATAGCGCAGCAGTCAAGCTCTTTGGCTATAGCATACAGGAAGCTATTGGTCAGCACATTACATTCATTATTCCTGCACATTTGCGAGCAGAAGAAGATATGATCATTGCGCAACTGTCTATGGATATAATCATCGATCACTATGAAACGGTACGTGTTCACAAAAATGGCAGGTTGATTAATGTCTCGCTCAGTATTTCGCCGCTTAAAGATCGACAGGGAAGAATTGTGGGGGCGGTAAAAATTGCGCGCGATATTACTCAGCAGAAAGCACTGGAGAGGAAACTACAAGAACAGGTGGCCTTATTACAACTGGCTCTTGATGCCTTCATTGTGCAAGATGACCAGAATAATATCATCTTCTGGAGTCAAGGCGCAAGCACCTTATATGGCTGGTCGGAGCAGGAGGCAATCGGAAAAGTTGTGCCTGTCTTACTGCATACCAGATTTCCTCTCCCGCTGCGCGAAATATACGCGATCCTCAAACAGGAACGCTTCTGGCAAGGCGAATTGGAACAGACCACACGAGATGGTAGGTGTATCGTCGTTTACTGAACGTAAACGGGCCGAAGCACAGCAGCGTTTCCTCGCCGAGGTCAGTAAAGTGTTATCCTCCACACTGGATTACCAGGAGACGCTTGCTAATATTGCTCAATTGGTGGTCCCGCAGCTTGCCGATTGGTTTTCCGTGGATCTGGTAAATGCTGATGGAGACTTTGAGCTGGCCGAGATTAAACATCAGGATCAAGAGCTAGTGAAGTTGGTGCGAGCATACCGAGAGAAGTTGCCTCTCGATCCTACTGAGCCTCATGGCGCGCCCTATGTCGTGCGTACCGGGCAATCGGAACTCTACCCGCAGGTTACTGATGAGATGCTGACAGCTAGTGTCAAAACTGAGGAGCGGCTTGCCCTTGCCCAGCAGATTGGCATACGCTCTGTAATGAATGTCCCATTGATTGCGCGTGGACAAATTACCGGGGTCATGACGTTTGTTTTCACGAAGCCCAACAAACAGTATGACCAGCGTGACCTCGCACTGGCAGAAGAAGTGGGGCGGCGTGCAGGAGTTGCACTGGATAACGCTCGGCTCTATCGAGAAGCCCAGGAAGCGCGCGATCAACTGACAATCATTTTCCAGGGCGTTGCTGATGGCATTATCGTCTACAATAACAGCGGGCGTATCATCTACGCCAACGAAGCAGCGGCCCGTATGACTGGCCTGGTTTCGGTAGACTCTTTGCTGGCCATGCCTGTCGGTAGTGCACTTACCAACCATGAGGTGATTGATGAGCATAGACAGCCTTTTCCCCATTCGCGCCTCACACATCAGCGCATACTCGCTGGCGAGAAAGAGGCAGAAGCCATTATTGGCTATACCCATAAAGCAAACCAACAGCATGAACGCTGGTCACTCGTAAAATCGCGTCCAGTATATGATGAACGGGGAGACGTGCTTTATATCATCAGTATTCTACATGACATTACCGAACGCTCAAAACGCCAATCACCAGTCTCAAGGGCTTTACCTATGTCCTGCAACGCCGCCTGAGTAAACAAAATGATGCACAAAGCCTGCATTATCTCTCTCGCATGGATTCCCAGCTTGACAAACTGACCAAGCTTGTGAGCGATCTGCTAGATATCTCACGTATGCAGACGGGCCACCTGGGATTGCAACGAGAGCCATCTTACCTGGATGAGTTGGTTAGCGAGATAGTGGAAAATATGCAGGCAACAACTACAACGCATCGCTTGTTGCTTGAGGGAAAATCGGAGGCGCGTGTCCTAGGCGATAAAGACCGTCTGGGGCAAGTCTTTATCAATGTATTAGCAAATGCCATCAAGTATTCTCCCCAAGCGGACCGTGTCGTTGTAGAACTCGCGCGGGATGAGAAGTATGCAGTGGTACGTGTGCGGGATTTCGGCATTGGCATCGACTTAGTCCATCAGCACAAGATCTTTGAGCGCTTCTATCAGGTGACAGACCCGCAGGAGAAAACCTATCCTGGCCTTGGCATCGGCCTCTATATCTGCAAGCAAATCATTGAGCGACATGATGGCCGGATCGAGGTACATAGTCGTAAGGGAGAAGGCTCAACATTTTCTATTACGCTACCGCTTCTCTTGGAAGACATTGCATAGGCAGACCAGTCGAGCGCACAGACAAGAAGAAATGGGAGGAGTACGTGCAAAACCAAGGAAAAAAGCTGCTTGTAGTGGACGATGAGCCAGACATACTAGAGTTTCTCCAGCTGATCTTAGAGGAGGAAGGCTATGAAGTCTCTACGACCACGAAGGGTCAATATCTTGAGCAACTCCATAATGGAGGACTACCAGACCTCATTTTGTTAGATGTCTTCCTCTCAGGCAAAGATGGACGCGATATTGTAAGATATCTCAAAAATCAGCAGGAGACGAAACATATTCCGGTTATTATGTTCTCAGCTCATCCTAGCGCCGAAGCAACGGCCAGAGCAGCCGGAGCAGATGACTTTCTTCCCAAACCCTTTGACATCAGGGATTTACTAGCAAGGGTTGCCAAATACTGCTGAAAACTTCTCACAGCAGGGTGCTACTTTAACCATACAAAGTGGGTTGTAATTGTGATATGCTTTAAGATGCTGGAAGAGGAGGCTTCCGTGCATGTTCTCAGTGAAGAGAAAGGATAACGCACATGAACGTTGTCGAGCAATTACAGATCCTCATGATCGAAGATATTAGTGAGTTGCAGCGCTTACAAAAGCGCAGATGGTGGACATGGCCAATGACGCGTGCTGTGAAAGAAGAGCATATAGGTCGCTGCTGTTATCTGGCAGAAGAATTTCTCGTCGGTACAGAGCTGCAAGCACTCAAAGAGAAGATTGGACTCGATGAGCGGCAATGGCGTAAATATAAATCAAAGATTGCCAAGTAAAGAGAGGGTTATAGCTTAACAAGCTATCAAATCATCCACAGTCTTGCATCCTGGTAGGCTACAGTTGTTAGTTTGGCGGAAGCACTCGCCAAGAGACCAAGGGTGCCCCGGCTGTAGGCGCTATCAGTGGCTGTATCGATCTTTTGTGCATTGATGTACATATCAAAGTTGCTCCCGTTGGCAACCACAGCGATCACATTCAACTGACCAGTTCCCCGATTGATAGCTGGAGCCTTGCCGCTCTTTAATGCCATTGAGTGGTTATTTGAGGTATATTTATAAAAGCGGTAATAGCCATCCTGACACACCTCAAGCAGGTAATCGCGGCCTGAAGAGTCGTTACTATCGCGTATCGTCAAGCCACCGCAGTCTCCTTGATTAATCCTCATCTTCACCTCGAAGACAAAGTTGCTGTACTTAGTACGCTCGTTGCATGGGAAGAGCTTATCTGTGGGTGATTGCGTAATCTGAAAAGTACCGTGCACAAACTGACAGCGGCCACCCCAGTCGGTATTTGATCCCTTATGCCATTTATTCGCTTTGTTGAGGCGGTCTACCCATACCAAGGTACCTAGTATCTGATAGGGCTGAGCATTAGCTGCCAGAGAGGCAGCAGTCGCCCGTGCTACCGCTGTTGCTGTAGTATTGTTATGAGTGATAATAGCTTGCACAGTAGCATTATTGTTTGCAATAGTCTGAGCGGTGGCCGTGGCGTGGATATTATTGGCGGCAATGTTGCTGATAACACTACCCACTACGAAACTGTTGATAATGAGCAAAAGAACAATGAGTGATAGAAGGAGTGTTTGCGGCGTTAGTAGTTGCATTCTTGCATAGATAGTATTGCGTGCATAAATAGTTGGCGCTGCAAATGCTGCGGGCACAGCTCCACTAAGCATCAGAGGTTCCAATGCAGGAGCTGGCATGAAAGGCGTAGTAAGGGCTGAAAAGCGTATGTCTACATCACTGGTGGTAGGCAATAGGTCGGCCACGTTGCTCTTAGAGGGCGTTGTGGATGCTTGCGCCTGTACAATATGCAGCGTTAGCAGCAGAGGGCCACATGGCCCATGCTCGTAATAGGGCATACCTAGATCTTTGAGCTGCAAGCATTGGCCATGTTGCACGTTGGGAGGAATCGTCACTGTCACCTGACGTTGGTCTGCAAGCGTCACAACGTGCTGGCCACCCTGCTCTGCTTCCAAGCTACTAATCTCAAGCGTTGCGTGCAGGTCGCTATAGACCAGCGCCTGTTGCAGGGCCAGAGCGAAGGCCTTAATCGTAGGAAAGCGTTCCTCAGCTTTTTTGGCCAGTGCGCGCAGGATAACGGCATCAATCGCCGCTGTAAGCTGAGCGTTGTACTGACTGGGCGGCGATGGCGAGACGGTGAGGTGCTGGTACATGATTTGTTGCGTACGCCCCTGAAAGGGGAGTTGACCAGTCAGCAGTTGATAGGCCATGATAGCGAGGGCATACTGATCGGTTGCTGCCACGGGTTCGCTACACCACTGTTCTGGAGCCATATAAACGGCGGTGCCACGTACACTCTGGTTCGTCAACGAGGTTGCCGAGAAGATTTTGGCAATGCCGAAGTCAACGAGGAATAGGTCAGGGTGTGTAGGAGTATCTGGATTAATGCGCACAAGGAAGTTGGAGGGCTTGACATCCTGGTGAACGATCTGCTGGTCATGAGCATGCTGGAGCACCGACGCTGCCTGTGTGATGAGAGCGCTCACATCTTGCAAAGGCAGTAATAGAGAGCCATGCCGCAAGAGCCAATCGACGAGCGAACCCTCTGGCCGGTAGGGCATAACCATATAGATGAGAGAGCCTTGGGCTGTTTGTTCCTCATTGAAGTCATAAAAGTTGAGAATATGAGGATGATCGAGCAAGGAGAGCGCCTTCATCTCGCGCTGGAAGAGCCGCTCTGCTTGCTGTGAGGTCTTGGCATCTGGATATGGTTGATGGTCGCAATGGATTACTTTGACAGCAACTCGACGTGGTAGCCGGGTGTCTTGGGCCAGGTAGACTTCTCCCATACCACCCTTTGATAGTCCACACTCGTGCATCCTGATAGGTGACAGCTGTTGGGTTAGTGTAAGCACTGGCCACAAGACCAAGAATGCCCTGGCCGTAGGTACTATCGTTGGCAGTATCGACCTTTTGTCCATTGACGTACAGATCATAGTTGCTACCATTAGCAACCACGGCGACTACATTCAACTGGCCTAATCCCTTGCTGATAGCCACTGCATTGCCTCTCGTTAATGACATTGAGCTGCTATTTGCCGTATATTTATAAAAGTAATAGCTGCCGTCCTGACAGACCTCATAGAGATACAGATTAGAAGTATTGGTATTGCTACGTAGTGTCAAGCCTCCACAGTCCCCCTGATTGATGGTCATCTTCACCTCAAATGCAAAGTTGCTGTACGAGTTGAATTCATCACACTGAAAATACTTATAGAGAAAGTCCTTATTTGGTGGTGTTTGAGTAATCTGAAAGGCACCATTCACAAATTGGCACTTGCCACCAAAGTCTGCATTTGCCCCTTCTTGCCATTTATGAGGCTGGCTAAGGGGGTCTACCCATGCCACCGTGCCAGCAGGTTGGTAGGGATCGGCGTTAGCGGCGATAAAGGTTGCTGTAGCTTGTGCCTGGGCCGTAGCTGTTGCATTGTCATCGGCGATAGCCTGAGCAGTTGTCGTAGCATTAGCATTAAGGGCTGTCGTTGTAGCATCGCTGTTAGCAATAGCCTGAGCAGTTGCTACAGCATCAGTGTTGTTCGTCGCAACTGTATTATAGATAACACCTCCTATGGCTAAGCTACTCACAATGACTAACAGGGCAATAGTCACGATGAGCACGGTGCGCCACTGGGATGGTTTAGGTCTGTTATAGACAGCACTGGTTTGTGGCGTGAGTGCATAGCCACCAGATGCGAGGGGGAATGGCGTTGCGGGCGTAGCCCCCATGGAAGGTAGAGGTCGCGGTGGAGGGGGAGGCACAAGAAAGATAGGAGGAGCAGGAGGTATATGTGCATCGCTCGTTACAGGCGATGGGTTAGTCATCCGGCCACCGGAGAGCACCGTTAACGCATCAGACTGCTCAGGTGGCACTGTGAAAGGCCGCGCACCACCCTGTGCGATACTCAGGGTTAACAGCAGAGCACCACGTGGACCATGCTCATAGTAGGGCATACCCTGCTCTTTGAGCTGCAAGCGTTGGCCTTGCTGTACGTTGGGAGGGATCATCACTGCTACCTGACGTTGACCGGGCAGTGTCACGACGCGTTGGCCTCCCTGTTGTGCTTCCAGGCTCGTGATCTCAAGAGTAGCTTGCAGGTCAGTATAGCTTAGCGCCTGTTGTAGGGCCAGCGCAAAGAGTTTGATATTAGGAAAGCGTTCCTCGGCTTTTTTGCCCAGTGCTCGCAGCAGAACGGCGTCAACTGCTGGTGAGAGCCGCGTATTGTATTGACTGGGAAGCGGCGGCTGAATGGTCATATGCTGGAACATGATTTGTTGAGTACGTCCCTGGAAGGGGAGTTGGCCGGTCAGTAGCTGGTAAGCCATGATGGCCAGGGCATACTGATCGGTGGCCGGAACTGCTTCTCCGCTCCACTGTTCAGGAGCCATGTAGGTAGCGGTACCACGTACGCTCTGGCTAGCCATCGAGGTTGCTGAGAAGACTTTGGCGATACCGAAGTCAACGAGAAACAAGTCGGGGCGCGTAGGAGTATCCGGGTTGGTGCGCACGAGGAAATTGGAGGGTTTGACATCCTGATGGACGATTTGATGATCATGGGCATGCTGGAGTGCCGATGCAGCTTGCGTGATGAGAGCGCTCACATCTTGCCAGGGCAGTAGCGTGGAGCCACGCTGCAAGAGCCAGTCAGTGAGTGAACCTTCTGGGCGATAAGGCATGACCATATAGATGAGGGAACCTTTGGCGCTTTGTTCTTCGCCGAAGTCATGGAAATTGAGAATGTGCGGATGATCTAGCAACGAGAGGGCCTTCATCTCGCGCTGAAAGAGCCGCTCTGCCGGCTGCAAAGCATTGGTATCGGGATATGGTTGATGCTCGTAACGAATCACTTTAACGGCGACTTGACGTGGGAGCCGGGTATCCTGAGCAAGGTAGACTTCTCCCATGCCACCTTGTCCTATCAAACGGACGAGGCGATAATGTCCTAGTTGTTGTCCTGCTAATGTCATAGGAGATCTCCCATCCTTTGACGCGAAAAGGAATAACTCTCGCTTAGATTATTGTAGCGTCACTATAACACAAAGGTTATTTGTTGGGAAGAAGGATGAGAGAGAAGTCTGCTTGACAAATATTACTCTACTGCCAGACGTACGCGAAACACATCAATGTAGCCATGCCTTCTGCTGCGCACAACACCATGGCTTGCTTGACAGGCACACAAGCCCATCAGCGAGAAATGGCAGCAAACTTTCTGGCGATCAAGGTCGTGCAGGGAACACACTTAGGCTCAGTAAGGCAAGTATGAATAGCCAGCTCAGGATGCGATGGGCGAAGACCATCATCAGCCAATTCAACAGCAGTATGATGCCAGTCAGGCCGAGCACTAGTACTTGCTGTCCCAGCGTCGGCATGGTTGTCATGAGGACGATAAGCGTCGCGGTACCATGTGGAGTGATGATAGTTGGAAATGCCAGCGGTGAGAGAGCTAGAGGAATGTGGGGAAGCTGTTCAAGAGTAGCATTACCCTGCATCGTAGGAATATAGGGTTGCAAGACGGTGAGCAGTGCCACCACAAACCAGATGATCCCTCCGGCTAACAGTAAGAGGTTGTTAGGAATGCCCCAACTCATCAAGATCCTCTGTCCCAGAACAGCAGCCACAACCACACCAATAGCGGCAAAGAGTGTTGCACGCGAGGCGAGTTGCTTGCGCGAGGCTGGTTCAGCCTCTCTCGTCAAAGTCACAAACGGGCCGACCACTTTGAGTGGACTAAAGACAACAAGCAAGATAGTCAATATTTCACTCCAAGTCAGCGCTACTGTTATGATATTGTGCATGGCACCGTTGCATCCTCTCAGAGTAGATCAGCCCATGGCCCACAGCTTGCCCAGTCATTGTCATGCCCCTCTTCTGTGGGAACGTCTATAGAGAATAATCGACAGTGATGGATGCTCTCTTCACTTGCTGGTAGCGCTTCGTAGCAGCACGGTAGAGAGTGACGGCTGAGCGGTCAAGGCAGCTATAAAGGACAATACCGGTGAAATAAGCCCCTCCGGGCGCGGCGCAGGGCAACCACAAGGGATTGCCCCTACAATGGTACGAACGCGCATCACAGGCTGATTCGTACCATTGTAGGGGCAATCCCTTGTGGTTGCCCTGGGTGACGTTATTTCACCGGTATTGTCCCATAAAGAATGCCCCTACAATGGTACGGATACAGCTCGCAGGCCGCGCGCGTACCATTTGTAGAGAGCATCTTTTATGGATGCCCTGGCGGCTATCGAGCATACCCACCGCGACGTTCCAGTATGTGTTTCGCAACTATACTTACCAGACTAACCGCAGCACCTACCACAAGCGGATGCGATAGAATCCGTTGCAGCATGTCAGGTTGCTCCTGTCCTAGCCGCTGAAAGCCTTGTGCCAGAGAAGCTGGATCATCTGCATTTACTGCATAGTCTGGCGGCATTTGTTGAGCTAGCGCGCTCCGTTGCTCAGGAGATAGCTGTGCAAAGTGCTGCTGATAGACCCGCTCTTGCTCACCGGGAGGGGCAGTACGTATAAACTCTATGAGATGATTGACCGCTTGCACTGGATCAATGGCATTATAATTACCAGTGTCATGCGCCTGAGCATATTGCTGATAGACGTGTTGATTATTTTGATCAAAAGGCCACATGTGTCTTCTTCTCCTTCTCTTGTGTTTCAAATGTATTTTCAACTTCATAGTAGAAAACGTTTATAACGCGATAATGGTGACTCATCATTTGATAATGATGAACGACTTCCTATATGAAATGATGGTATTGCTTAGTTGAAGAGCTAATGAAAAATATTGTATCCATCTTTATCACTTCTTACGTGTAAATAAAATGAGATGCGAGAAATAGCGCCATTCGTTGGTGCTAGAGTATTAATATTACATTATTCATTGATATAGCTCACAAGGGTAAGTGACTTGAAAGGAGATCGTTCATGGGAGTAATTACCGACTGGGGAACCGCTATCTGGACCTCACTCGCCGCTGCATTGGCCATGGCCTTTGCCTTCATTCCTAAGCTACTTGGATTTTTGGTTATCCTCTTGATCGGATGGATAGTAGCCGCTAGTCTCAGTAGAGCTGTGACATTCCTGCTGAAGAAGGTAGGTTTTGATGGCTTTGCCAATCGTATCGGATTGACAACCTTAGAACAACGCATGGGAGTGCGTTTAGATCCTGCCGCGACCCTGGGCAAGATTGTCTACTGGTTTGTCTTTTTGATCTTCCTGGTACCAGCCGTGGATGCTTTAGGATTAACCACGGTCAGCAGCTTATTGGGACAGATTGTTGGATATGTACCTAATGTCTTCGTTGCGGTTCTGGTACTCTTCCTGGGTACTCTGCTGGCAAACTTTGCTGCTGATATGGTGCGCGGCGTAACAGCCAGTACCAATATTGGTAATCCGAATGTCTTTGCGGCAATAACCCGCTACGCTATTCTTGGCTTTGTAGCATTGATCGCTCTCTACCAGTTACAGATAGCTCCAGCCATCATTCAAACGCTCTTCACTGCCATCGTGGGCGCTCTAGCACTGGCCTTTGGCCTAGCCTTTGGTCTTGGAGGACGAGAAACGGCTCAACATCTGCTCGCTCGTGGGGAGAATACGCTAAGCAATGCGAGCTTGCCGAGCATTGCCGAAGCTCAACAGGCAGAGGTAGATGCTCAGCCAAGAACTCCTGAGGAGGCTGAGCGGCTGCGCAATCGCCAGTATCGCCCTACCTAAAAAATGTGCATTTGTAGCTAAGAGATAGCAGAGATGCGAAGAAGGATGAAGCAGCACTGCCCGCTTCATCCTTCTTCGCATCTCTGCTATCTCTTAGCGTGTTCTAGGCATATAGCGAGCAGTTCGCGGAAGTATGGTAGAGAGGTGGTGGTTGGATATTGAGCCGCTCTAGCATACGGACCTGGACTGGAATATAATTTATTGATTGGCCACAAAAACGACCCTTTCAATAAATTATATTGCGGTTTTCCATGGGAGGAGGGCCATCTATGTCCAAGCATGAAGGACCAGAAGATATTCGGATTGAGCCGCGTCTGCTCGCCCGTTTGCAAGAGAAAAAGGGCAGGCTGGATTTACAGTGGCCCCTGAGTACACCATCGCATAAGCTTAGACACTTTTGTAATCGCACTGATGAATGAATACCAAAATTCTTACCTGCAAATGCAGCGGTAAAGTTTCGCACACTCGCTCGAAAACTTTACTCATCTCATTGATAACACTTGCGTCATCTAACAACCCCAAGACAAGTGTAATGTATTCTGCTACCAAATTGGACTCATTGTTAGCGCGGAACCTCTCTTTCATGCGGATGCTATGCAACTCGCCTCGCAAATCCCGTTTTTCAACTTCATTAAGATTCGGTACCATATCAGCTAATATAAGTACGGCATTTGCACGCTTTTTACCATCGAGTGCCCGATTATTTAGTAT
>VBJK01000180.1 GCA_005879655.1 Chloroflexota bacterium
CAGCGTGTCTTGTTTGGCACACCACAGACTTGTGCCCCGCTTGTCGCACAATTACGGGTCGCAGGAGTAGATGAGATCGCCTGTCAAATAGATTTTGGCATTGATATCGATCTTGCTTTGCAGAGTTTGCCTTATCTGAACCAGCTCAGGGAGCTGTGCAATATACAGAGCGATGCACCAATCACTTATCCTGTAGAGGTGAGGCTTGCCGATAACCAGCTGCAACGGAGCAGCAATGTGCCTGTGCTCCAAACCATCCCCGCCGTGGGTACATACAATGAGATCAATAAGCGGCCTGACCCAAAAGATACGGACAATCTTGACCTTGAGGAGACTCATAACGTACCAGGCGTCAATGATGGTGTGTACCTGTTACAGACCTTGCAGGACGCACATACGCGAGAGCATTCTGTAATCCTGACGGCCTATGTTAAGGAGCAGGTTGCTGATGTGTTGAACGTTCCTGTAGAGAAGCTGGAACTTGAGCGGCCATTGACAAGTTTCGGTTTCGACTCGCTGATGGCTATCCAATTGAAAAATTGCATTGATAGTGATCTACAGTTACGTGTTCCTGTTGCTACTCTGCTCCAACGGCCAACTATTGTACGGATTGTTGATCAGCTTTTGGCTCTTGTGCGTAATCACGAGGCCATTGGGGAGAAGAGAAGTGTTGAGGAGACTTCTCTAGTTCCTGTCAGCTTGCCTGTATCACATAATCAAAAGGCGCTGTGGTTTCTTGCTCGTCTTGCTCCTGAGAGTGCTGCTTACAATGTGTTGTATACCGCTCGTGTACGGCAATGTTTGGATGTTGTTGTGCTGCGACGGGCTTTGCGGATGTTGGCGGTGCGTTATCCTATTTTGACGGCGACGTATACGGTACAGGACGATGAGCCTGTGCAGTATAATCTGCCGGGTGGGGTTATTCCTTTGGAGGTGATTGAGGTTGTTTCGGGTGCAATGAATTGCGCGGCTACGGATGGGGTGATGAATGGTGAGAGAGGTTCGGGTGCAATGGATTGCGCGGTTATGGGACGACTACTTGCACAAAGTAATCGACCGATTGATCTGAGGAATGGGCCTATTCTTCGTTTTCTGCTCTATAGATATGCAGATGGCGATCATATACTCGGTCTTATTGTGCATCATATTGCAGTGGACTTCTGGGCATTAGAGTTGCTGTTACATGAACTCTCGTTGCTCTACGCTGTTGAAAAAACGGGTCTGGTTTCGTCGTTACCACCAGTGCAATGGCAAAATGCTGACTATGTACGCTGGCAGCAAGCTATGCTGGACAGTCAGGAAGGGGAAGAACATTGGCGGTACTGGCAGGATGTGCTGGCTGGCGAGTTGCCTATGCTTAACTTGCCTACTGATCGACCACGACCGCCCGTCCAGACCTATGAGGGAGCCTTGCATAGTGTTCCGTTCAGTGCGGATCTTACACAGAGATTGCGTGCCGTTGCACATGAAACTCAGGTCACGCTCTTCACACTGGTACTGACTGCCTATCAGGTGCTCTTGCACCGCTATACTCAGCAGGATGACATTGTAGTTGCTACTCCCGCTCTTGGTCGTACCCGCTCAGAATGGAAGCGTGTCATAGGCTATCTGGCGAATCCTGTAGTAGTGCGGGCCAGGTTTGCACATGATATCTCCTTTAAAGACCTGCTCCAGCAGACCAAGCATGATGTGCTCTCGGCACTTGAACATCAGGATTTCCCTTTCCCACTCCTGGTCGAGCGTTTGCAACCGCAGCGTGATCCGAGTTACTCACCCATTTTCCAGACGATGTTTATCTGGGATCGTCTGAGTACACAGTATGGAGACGCTCTTGCACGCGTGGGGCAGGGCGCGTTAGCTCAAGATATCATCGAGCAGAAGCTAGTGCTTGAGCCACTCGTCTATGGGCAACAGGGGGCACCCTTTGACCTTAGCCTGACGATATTTGAAATTGAGGGTCAACTTACGGCAGATTGGCGCTACAATGTCGATCTGTTTGATGCTACTACCATTGTGCGCATAGCCGAGCACTTCCTGATATTGCTCGATAGCATTGCTAATGACCCCGATCGGTATGTATCAGAGTTATCATTACTGCCCGATGCCGAGCGTAAGACGATCTTGCTTGAATGGAATGCAACTCAGTGTAGCTATCCACAAGATCTATGTCTACATCAGCTCTTTGAGCAACAAGTAGCACAAACCCCCGATGCTATTGCAGTGGTCTTTGGGGGATACCAGATGAGCTACTATGAACTCGATTGTCAGGCTAATCAATTGGCTCACCGCCTGCTGGAGGAGAGAGTAGGACCAGAGCAGTTAGTTGGTATCTTTATGGAGCGCTCGCCTGCAATGCTGGTGAGTATCCTGGCGATCTTTAAGGCTGGAGGGGCCTACCTTCCTCTAGACCTTGCCTATCCAGAGCAACGCTTACACTCTCTTGTGCATGAGTCAAAAATACGCGTCATTCTTACGCAACGCCCGTTACACATGCATTTTCAGCAAGAGACACTGACTACACTTATCGTAGAGGATTTGTTGCACACGACACAGCCCTCTCATTATCACACGTTGCCAACACGCAGTACTGTATATAACCTTGCATATGTCATCTACACCTCCGGTTCGACAGGTCTACCCAAGGGAGCAATGATCACGCACCGGGGCATGATTAACCATCTGTACGCCAAGATCGATACAGTACAACTCACATCAACTGACAGTCTGGCCCAGACGGCATCGCAGTGTTTTGACATCTCTGTCTGGCAGTTTTTGGCAGCTTTACTGGTTGGTGGTCAGGTGTGTATTCTTCCTGATGAGATTGCTCGTGATCCCGGACTCCTTTTTGCAGAGGTACGTGCTCAAGGTGTCACTGTTCTCGAACTGATCCCCTCGTTGCTGCAAGTGGCACTCGACTTGATGGAGCAAGATGAGAGAGGAACGGTACAGTG
>VBJK01000231.1 GCA_005879655.1 Chloroflexota bacterium
TAATGTGGATGAAGAGACGCAACAGGCTATGCAGGATTGGCGCTACTGGGTGAACCGAGGACATAAGCTGTAAGTCTCATCAGTTGAGCTACTTTGTAGATGTTAAGAGCGCAGCCCGCCTCTCGTTGCAGTGCTATCTGCGCTTGCCTTCCGTGCGAGAGGCTGACCTAGCATGAGTCTGAGCTGGTGAGGCTGGCTGGTGCCGCCTTGCTGTAGTCTTCTAGGAATGAGCAACTGATTTGAACAGTGAGGAGCACTGCCATGTCAACGAATGAATGGATCACCTCTGAACATGCCCTGGCCTATCTTGCACGTGCAGATCGTCTTGCCCACCGCACTGAAGGGGAAGCAGTCCTACTTGCTCATGTGCCGGTGAAGGCGCGTCGTCTGCTTGACTTGGGAACGGGAGATGGACGCCTCCTCGCTTTGCTGCTCCTTGATCGGCCTCAAGCAGCAGGGGTTGCGCTGGACTTTTCCCCCACTATGCTCCAACGGGCACAAGAGCGCTTCAAAGAGTCCCCACAGATTGCGGTTGTGGCGCACAATCTCAATGACCCCTTACCTCAACTTGGTCGCTTTGATGCGGTTGTGTCATCCTTTGCCATTCATCATTGTTCCCATGAGCGCAAACAGGCGCTCTATGCTGAGATTTTTGCGTGTCTAGAGCCAGGAGGTATCTTTTGTAATCTCGAACACGTTGCCTCCCCTACGCGTAAGCTCCACGAGCGGTTTCTCCATGCGATTGGCCATACCCTTGAGATAGAAGACCTTTCCAATCAACTCCTCGATGTCGAGACACAACTAGAGTGGCTTCGTCGCATCGGCTTTACCGATGTCGATTGTTACTGGAAATGGCTTGAGCTTGCCTTACTCATTGGAGTCAAACCGATTGGGGAGTAGCAGGCTTCACCTCACGCAGAAGTCTGAGAACCAAAAGTAGGGCATCAACGTCGCTTCCTCGTCAGGCGTCCTGCTCGCGTCTTGCGGCGTGCGGGTTGCGCGGCTGAAGCATGATGTGGCCTGCCTCCCTTTTTGCTGATGATCTGGGGCGCGTGGTCATGGAGGCAGAGCGTTCTTGCAGAGTTACCCATGCCCATCCAGAGGCCGTTGCTGGCGCTGTTGCCGTGGCGGTGGCGACCGCACACGCCATCGCTTGGCACGAAGCGAGACAGAAAGACTCTTGGCGAACCTTCATCGACGCCGTGTTGCAAGATGTCCCTGCAAGTGAGGTCGCCGACAACATCCAGGTCGCTCGTGATCTGCCTGATCATCTGACCATCCAAGAGATTGGATCTTCCAAACTTTTGATGAATTAATGATGAGCTTAAATTTTTGCTTTCAGAGAGAGATATGGGGTATACTGAGAGTGTCGAGAGAAGTTGTTAGATGAGAGAGAAAGAGTTCCCCATGGCCCGCAAGAAAAGCCCAACCTTATTACCCGAAACCCCTGATTTAGAGTTAGTTCGTATAGAAGTCGATGAACAGTCTCTTGTAGCTATTGTGGCAAAAATCTCATCAGGAGCGCTTTGTCCGCTATGTCAATGCCGTTCGGAGAGCATCCACTCGCGCTACACGCGCACAGTTGCAGATCTGCCTTGGGCAGGGTGGGCAGTGCGGCTCGAACTGCATGCGCGGCGCTTTTTCTGCCACAACCAAGAATGTCAGCGCCGCATTTTCACAGAGCGTTTGCCCGAAGTAGTAGCTCCCTATGCTCGACGAACGGCGCGTCTCTCGGATCTGCTGACGCTCATTGGCTTCGCGGATGGCGAGGCGAAGAGGGATGCTATCTCGTGGAACGAATGGGGTTGGAGATCTCTCCTGAGACCCTGTTGCGGCTGGTTCGCAAGCAAGAAGAGCAAGAGGTGCCCACGCCGCGAGTGCTGGGCGTCGATGATTTTAGTTTTCGCCGTCGTAGGAGCTATGGAACCATTTTAATCGATCTCGAACGGAGAGTTCCCGTAGACTTGCGCGCCCTTCCGGGAAGCCGAGACGTTGGAGAAGTGGTTGCAGGCCCATCCCGGTGTAGAGATCATTAACAGGGATCGCGCAGGCGCATACGCTAAGGGGGCAAGAAAGGGAGCGCCCAAAGCTCAGCAGGTGGCCGATCGCTGGCATTTGCTTGAAAACCTCACTGATGCCATGCAAGGCTTCTTTCGAACCTTTCAACCTTTACTCAAGTCCCTGAAGAGCTCGTCCGAAGCCGGAGCGCCCGCATCCAGTTCCCAACCCGAATCGCCTCCCTGGCACACTGGAATGACAAAGCGTTCAGAAGAAAAGAGCTTGGCGTTACACCAAGAGCGGGTAGAGCGCTATCATCAGATTCACGATTTGGCCGCAAAAAAGGTTGATGTAGCCAACATTGCTCGTCAGGTGGGTGTCAGTCGTCAAACCGTTTACGATAACCGAAAGCTCAAGCAGCCACCAGAGCGCACGCGGATTCACCGTGGAGGGAAGAAGGTCATAGATGCTGACATCCGACTACCTCGTGCACCGGTGGAATGAGGGGTGCCGCAGCGCTCAACAGATGTATCGAGAAATTAAAGAGCAAGGATATGCGGGTTCCGATAGTGCTGTTAGCCGTTTTCTGGCTCCCCTGCGGGCGAAAAAAGGGAAAGCTCGCAGTTTTAAGTCGGTCCAGCCAGAAGCCGCAAATATCGTGCATTTAGAGGAAGTAAAGAAAAAACGTCCTCCAACGGCACGCCAAGTGGCTCATTGGATGACCTTTAAAGCAGAACAACGTCTGGACTGGCAACAAAACTACCTCGACCAGCGAGGCCCTCAAGATCCGCAAATTGCCCAGACCTATGAGCTAATGGGAGCATTCACAACCATACTGCGGGAGCGAGAAGGCGAACGCTTGGACGAATGGCTTGCTCGCATAGAAGTCGAAGGGGTTAGCGAACTCCAGAGTTTCGCGCAAGGGCTGAAAAAAGACTACGACACTGTGAAAGCGGGCTTAACGCTTAAATGGAGTAATGGGCAGACCGAGGACCAAGTCAATAGGCTCAAATTTTTAAAGAGGCAAATGTATGGCCAAGGCGGCTTCGAGCTAAGGCGTTTGCGTGTTCTCCATCGAACTGAGACCAGGAGGCGGAAGCTGAGTGCGTTGAAAGCGGCTGCTTGAGCCTGCCCGACATCAGCCAGGAAAACTTTCGACCTTGCTGAACAGAGCAAGGAGGAGGGATTGCAAAGGCTTGCTTATGGGTTCGCAGGCTTGCCAGGCGGGACTTTATTGTCTCCAACGAGTCGTTTTTCGTCCCAAAAGCTTTGGAGTGAGACGGTTGTGTAGGAGACAAGAGCCAGAAGCTGCGTGAGCGTCTTCTTTCTCCCTTTGCTGATCTCCTCGCTGGATTTGGGGAAAAGCTCCCTCTGTCAACTCATTCCTCATTCATCAAAAGTTTGGAAGATCCGGCAGGTCTTGAGCAATCCCGCAACGGCCAAAAGGAGCGACGCCCCCGTCAGCGCGCCAGATGAATATGCAGAAGTCATCCAGCAAGTCGTGCTAGTAGAACGACTGCGTGAAGTACGAGCACTAACCGGCTTCACACGTATCGAATCATTAAGCGATTATACAGAAGAAGAGGAGCTACCCACCGATCATATCATGTCCCTATCGCGCCACGCCCCGCGTTGGGTCCCCGCCGCAGAAGTGCGAGGCGAGGGGATATTCCTGCAATTCCGTGAAGACACACTGGCCGATTGGCTGGAACAAGCGGCAGTGGTGAGGCAGAATGACGCATTTTATAGCGCACACGTACGCTGGCGCAAATCGCGTAACATCGATACCCCCGAAGCCAATTATCCCGGCCTGCGCTATGTCTTACTGCACACCTTCGCTCACGCCCTCATGCGCCAACTGACATTAGAATGTGGCTATAGCGCCGCCAGTATCCGAGAGCGCATCTACGCCCTCGCACCAGACAAAGAGGGTGGACCCATGGCCGCAATACTGCTCTACACAGCCGCCCCCGATAGCGAAGGAACGCTGGGTGGTCTAGTGAGCATGGGCAAATCAGAGATCCTTGGCTGGCACATTGCCGGAGCCTTAGAACAAATACAATATTGCGCCTCCGATCCACTGTGCGCAGAGCATAAAAGTAAAGAAGATCGCACACTGCATGAAGTTGCCTGCCACGCCTGCATGTTCGTCCCAGAAACCTCTTGCGAGCGCGGCAACAAATATCTGGATCGTGCGATGTTGGTACGAACAGTTGAACGCGATGACTTGGCGTTTTTCCAAAACGTGTAAGTTATTGAAACAAGCTTACAGAGACAGGGAAGGAAATAGCGTCCCTTATGATCAAGAAGAGCTAAGGAAGGATAGGAGATGGCGAACACAGTTCTATCTGAGAAATTACAAGAATTAATCAACAAATATGCAGATGATAAGTCATATCAAAAAGAGAGTCTGGTCATTGAGTCAAAACGAGCAGAGACGTTGCCTAAGTTGCAGACTGTGGTACGGGATTTTGTTGAAGAGAGAGCAACATTGCGAATGCTTCGTGATGAGGTTGGTCCAATCGTGCGTGCTGCCAAAGTGTGGGGTGCTCAAGGGAAATTTCTGATGGAGATGAATAAGCTAGTCAAAAATCACGATGAACACGCTCCTATTGCAGAAAACATGCTCCGTCAGGTATTGCATGACATCTCAGTGCAGAACATGGGCCAGAAGATTGAACAATTTTACCGCTTATTACAGATGAGCGTCTACGGCTCAGGCGCGAAGGAAAGGATGCGAAGAGTGCCATGCTTCCCGGCAACACGGCTCTACTGATCTCCTTACTTGCATTCTGGCTCAATGACACGGCCCGTCCCATCATCTACTATCTAAGTACATGCGAGGGATTATTTGAATTAGTTACTGCTGAGTGCCTACTGGCACCTACAGGCTTATATTTAGATTACTACAGGAGAAAGGCGCTTGTACAAACTGCAATTGAACATAATGCATTCCAAGAGGCTCTGCGCAGTCTCCCCCCATCTATCAGATTAGATCCCTTTAATATCGAGCGTTTCATGTATTGGGTTGTTCCAGAGTTGAATCCGAAGAAGCAACAGTCGCCTACCGTGATTGATGTGGACAATACGGATATACTTGCGCCAACTCCTCCTCAAGACAAAATCCTCAAAGAACAACCATCTTCTTTTGTTGCAGGGGTGCGTGATCCAGCTCCTGTCACTCTGCCGTTCTCACCCTTGCAGCCCGTTGCCAAAGCCTTCCTCGAACAGCGTATTCACGAAGTACAGCGTCAGATTCTGCTTGATGAATCTGTAATCAGGCGCATCTATCACGCCTTGCTTGCTGGCCATGTGATCCTGACAGGGCCGCCTGGAACTGGCAAGACAGAACTGGCCCGCCTCCTGCCGGAAATTCTGTGGAAGGATGAGGAGAGCACAGAGGAGGCTGATGTGCCGTCGTCCACATCAACTCCAACAGGCTACACAGCGCGGCTCGTCACCGCCACTGACGAATGGAGTGTATGCACACTGATTGGCGGGATAGCTCCCCAAAGCAAAGGTGGTGTGATCTCCTATAGTATCCAATATGGGTATCTCACTACAACGATCTTAAATAACTGGTCTAAAGATTATAGAAAGCCTGAAGAGTGGAAGTTTTTGTATCGTGTTCCTGTTACTCTTGAGAGCAGCAGTGGACAAAGCGCTTCACAAACATTCAGAGGGCAATGGCTGATCATCGACGAGTTCAACCGCGCTCCCATTGACCTCGCTTTGGGGGAAGCATTAACAGCTCTAGGGGGTAAGAATGACTTACTCGTTCCGATCGAAGGTGGAAGCGCAGAGTTGCCAATCTCCCCAGACTTTCGCATCATCGGCACACTTAATAGTTTCGACCGCAATTACCTCAACCAGATCAGCGAAGCGCTCAAACGTCGCTTCACCTTTGTCGAGATCCTGCCACCGACGCGCAAGCACCGTAGCGCAGAACAGGCTATTGTGCTCTATAAAGCCTTAGAACGGATCAGTCATCTGAGTGATATGATCAGCGTTGCAGAGGATACGCTTTTCTGGGGTGAAGGGATCGCAATAGAAGCTGATGACGCTGGATTGTACGGCATCGTTTGGTTTGATGATCAGCATCCCTTCCGTGAAGCGTTTGAGGCTGCGTGGCGTATGCTTGAAGTCATTCGCATCTATCGACAATTGGGTACAGCGCAGGCGATCAGCTTGCTTCAGCACATGCTCATCGAAGGCATTTTGCAGGAATATAGCACACCGCAAGCCTGGATTGAGCAGGCATTGGACGCCGCGCTATGTGACACCTTAGCCGACCAACTCCAGGTCCTGCTGCCCGATGAAATTGAAGTGCTCCTGCTCTATCTCACACAAGAGCGCACGGCTTTTAGCGAGGCATATCAGCAGCTGCTTGCCAGATTAACGCCGAGCCGAGTGTATGGGCAACTGCTCTCGCTTGGTAGCATAAACACCATGGATGATCAACCCTTTCTCTCTGATGCGGAGATTGAACAGATCGCAGTCCAGGATAAACCAGAGGTACCATCAACAAAGCTGGCAGCACTCTTTCACCTTGCTCAGCCTGCATTCCCACTGCGACAGTTTACCCGTCGTCTGCGCACATTTAAAGCCGAACGCGCATTGTAGTAAGCGTGCGGAGAAAGAGTGGGGTCGAGTAGCAATGAAACAGAAACTGCGTTTAGGGGGAAGAAGTAATAGAGGCAAGAAGGGCATAGGCCAGCACCCTTCTTGCCTTTGATTTTTGAAGGAGAGCCCTTACAGCTCTTCTTGTGCTGTGTTTGGATCACGCAAGGGACGATGCTGCCCTTGAGCAACCTCTTCTGGGAGCGTGAAATGATACTTGCCTTGCAGATTGATGTGATGGAAGACCAGAGGGGAAAGCCGCTCGACATCCTCCCGACGGACCACCTCCCCCTGTGCACGTAACTCATCCAACGCATCATGGATATAGATGGCATTCCACAACGCGATCATGTTGACGACTAATCCCAGTGCACCCAGTTGATCTTCCTGTCCTTCTCGATAGCGCTGCCGTAGTTCTCCCTTTTGTCCGTGGAAAACATGACGTGCCAGCGTGTGGCGTGTCTCCCCTCGATTGAGTTGAACCAAAATACGTCGTCTATACGCTTCATCATCAATATAGGCAAGCAAATGCAGAGTTTTGGCAATCCGCCCCACTTCTCCAATGGCTCTGGCCACCGTTGTAGGACGCCCACCCCCTTGCAAGGCTTGCATAAGCAGAGGAGCACTGACAGTTCCCAACTTTAATGAACCTGCTACCCGTAACATATCGTCCCAATTATGGCTGATGAGATTGGTGTTGATCCGGTGGCGAGCAATCCCACCCAGTGCCCCATAGTCAGCCGTCTCACCCACTCGCCAGAACCGCGTTTTGCCAAGACCTGCTAGACGTGGGCTAAATTGATAACCAAGCAGCCAGAAGAGACCGAAGACCAAGTCGGAGTAGGAGGCAGAGTCAGTGATGATTTCCGTTGGCTGCAGACTCGTTTGCTGTTCGAGCAAACCCGCCAGGAGGTAGAGGCTATCACGGATGGTTCCGGGGATGACAATCGCGTGGAAACCTGAAAATTGGTCGCTCGTGAAGTTGAAGTAGGTGACTCCTCTGCTCACGCCAAAATAGCGAGGGCTGGGACCAGTATTGATAGGATCTCACCGGAACGATGAAGCGCAAACCGTCAGCACTGGCTACTTCTCCACTTCCCCAGATTTGAGCGAGAGGGAGCTGGGCGTGAGCGTCTACCAACATGGCATTGGCCCGCGTTAAGGTTTCGGCACGCAAGTAATTCTGCTGAAACCAGAGGAGCCGGTCACGAGTGAGAGCAGGAGTGTTCCGATGGGTTACTGGGGTCAGTCCAATATTACAGGCTTCCGCAACGAGCACAGCACAAAGTGTGAGGGGTAATTCATCGGCACGCGCATTTCCTTCACTCAAATGAGTAAACGTGTCGGCAAATCGAGTATGCGCCTGGATCTCCAGAAGCAGTTCTGGTAACTCTACCAGGGGAAGGCGAGCATTGACCTGTGCTCGTAGCCTTTGTAAGCTTGCCGGCTCTTCCAAACGGTCCAACCCTGTAAGCGTGAGATGATCTTGCCCATCCCGTTGTTCAATCCGCACTGCCGCATTGGAAGGTAGGTTCGCTGCAACACGTCGATAGGCTTCGTCAAGCTCCTGTTGTAGAGCGGAGATGTCTGGCCCTGGCGTTTCGGACTTATTTAACGTGCGGCATACCTGTGCTCGTTTTCCTTCCCATGCCTCCCCCTGCAAGAGTTTGGTACGAGGATCACCCCAGCGCTCACTTGGAGTGACGAAGATGTCGTGGCGACGAAGGGCCTCCTGAAGACGTTCGACTACGCAAAGCGTATAGGCAGGACGATTCACTTCTTGTTCGCGATTGACAACATAGCGTCGCCACGCACGGGACACCATATCTAATGGTGCGTGATGCATGCGAGGATTGCGATGTCCCTCA
>VBJK01000181.1 GCA_005879655.1 Chloroflexota bacterium
ACGGCAGAGAACCAGAGTTCCTTTCTATCGGAAAAGCGCAGAGCAGCAATGCCTGATGAAGCCTCATCACGACGGGCATGAATGTAGCAAGTATCAGGAGAAGCGGCAATGAGCTCTATGCCCCCCGTTGATTGCTCATAACGCCAAAGCCGTGTGCCATCATTGGGATGCAAAGCATCAAGGGTACTGCCATTGTCCGCATAACCTACAGTGACAGCCGTAACGTAGACGATATGATCCGCGACCGTTGCGGCCACAAAGCCACGATCACTCTGCACGCTATCTTTGTATTGCCACAGGAGCATCCCATCAGTGCTCCGTAATGCCTCAAGCGTTCGATCCCAAAACGCTCCGACAAGAATCATCTCCTCGGAACTGGCAAGGATCTGGGGCGTAAAGCCAGTCACAGAGTGTGTCCACAGCGTCTGCCCATTGCCCGATTGCAGAGCTACTGTGTAGCCGTACCTCAAGTTGGGGGTCTGCGATTGGTCGAAGCCGCCTGCGGACAGATAGATCGTACCGCCTTGCGAGGCTATCCCCATGACGTAAGATTCAGCATGGTTGTTATTTGTATTGGGTTGATATTGCCAGAGACGTTGACCAGTACTCGTCTGTAATACATCCAGCTCATCAACACTAGCTATAGCAACGCTCTCCTTGGTAGCAAGAAAACCACGGCAACAACGCTGTTTCAGTTCTACCTGCCAGAGAAGTGCCTTGCTATCAGTGCGCAAAGCATACACTTGTGTTGGGGAGCCTGTCTGCCCATCTTCAATCTCAGCAACAAGGAAATGGCCTGTGACTTTCACTGCAACGCTCCTTCGATAGCCGGAGGAGTCCCTTGGGAGAGGAACCTGAGTACTCCAGAGGAGTTTCCCTTGCTTGGCGTCAAACGCCGTAACGATGCTACTCGTTTCATTTGACTGCACAACATACACCACGAGATTCTCAACGGTTAATACGCCCTCATCTCTGCCCTGAGAACTGGTTTGTTGCAGCCAGAGCACCTTTCCATCATCATGACGAAACGCCCTGAGCTGCTTATTGGCATCCACTGCATAGATGATCTGTGGCGTGCGGAGAGCAGGCTTAGGTGTAACGGTTGTGGCGTTGCCAGATGGTACACTCTGTCCACAAGCGGCTAACAGACTCATGACGCTTACAAGTATCATTAGAAGATGGGAAGCAGAAAACATTCTCACTTTGATTTCGTTGCGCATATCCTCCTCCTCATCCGGCGGCCAGATAAACAGCTTTATCCCTTAGAGCTGTGTCTGCTCAGTTTATGGAGAGATGATCATAAATGACAAGAGAGTCCTTCGGCCTCACTGGTTTAAGCTCATCAGAAGCAGAAGTCACCAGCTTCTGCTCAATTGGTTGAAGGTTGCTATGTGGCATACCCTTTGCTCCTCTTCTTCAAAAATCGCTCTTCAACAGTGAGGAAGAAAGAAGGGAGATGTGAAGAGCCTAGTAGAGTATATCACACAGGAGGAACAGATGTTTCTCGTTTTCTCGGTAGCCACCGCTGTTGCCCTGCTGATGGGGTTTGGGTCAGCTTGTTCTGACAGCCATCTTGACATGGTATACTGAGCTTGGTCTGGCACAAGAGGCTGGATATGGCACGAGGAAGCGTGCATTGCACTTCTGATGACAGGAGATTGCCATGGAGATCTTGATGCTCAATGCCACAGAGGTCAAGCGGTTGTTGGATCTGGACGCATCTGTCTGTTTGAGAGTCAAACGGGCACCCCCATCTCAATCATGGATGGAGCATACCTCACAGCTATGCGTACAGCGGGAGCAGCGGCCCTCTCGACGCGACTTCTGGCACGCAAGGACACAGACAAGCTCGCTATTATCGGAGCAGGAGTGCAAGGGGCATCGCATCTCGGTAGTGGATCACTTGAAGTTGATAGCTCTCTGTTGGTTGTAGCGATGGAGGAAGAGAATCAAACAAGCGATATGCATCACTATCGTTTTAGAGAAAGAGAGAGTATCACGAACGAAGCGAGCATTTCTTTGACGGAGCGTATTATTCCAGCGTTCTACATGTGCTGTTTCACCCGTTTCTTTGCCTATTTGTGTTAGCTGCTCGCGCAACGAATTACAGCCTGATATGCACTCCAAAAAGCAGAGAAGCAATGTCCCCTTTGATATTCTTCTGGAATAGCATCCCACAACTCCTGATAGGTCTTTTTGCTTCGATCACCTACTGCTACAGCCGCCAACTTGTCGTGTTTTGCGGCAAAGAGCAATCCCTATCCACACTTTATTTGCTTTTTTGAAGACAAATGCGGCATCCGTTCATCTAATTCCATGAGTGTTGCTTCTGGATCATTTGCATCAGGCATAACAAGCGTTTCGCTTAAAGGGGGTAATTCAGCTACTTTTTTTTAACCATTTGGCTACTGTGTAGCGTGAAACACCAAAGGTTCGCTCAAGACCTCGCAAACTACTGCGCTCTTGATACGCATGCAATATTTCTTCTTTGCGTTCTTCTGAATATCCACGAGACGCGGGATTTTCTCAATGACTACGTTTGCACTCTTGACAGAAATATCTCTGCTTTCCATTCGGTGCATGTCCGTTACGCACTAGTTTATCACTTTTGCAATATGGGCACAAAAGGGTGATAATCACCATGTTTCTCGCTCCTGCGTGACTTTTTGATGGTCTTACTTTACCACATCAACCTTTGTTTATCCACTACCCCGCGCATCATTTCCCTCTTGCTCTCCGCACTTGTGCAAGCCCAACAAGAACGTGCCGCTCTTGCCTCTCAAGAACCTGTACAAGCACCATCAGAGACTGGCATCACAAGTGCAACAACTCTTCCCTGTAAATCTTGTAGAGATGATCCCTCTGAGACACTCAGGTAGCGCTACCCCAGGGCCAATACCGGTCAAATAAGCATCGTCCCCGCCGCCCAGGGCAAGCACAAGGGATTGCCCTACAATGGTACGAATCAGCTTGGCAAGCGTCATCGTTACCATTGTAGGGCAATCCCTTGTGCTTGCCCTGGGGGTTAATTGTATATACCCCAACCAACCAGAGCAAGGACAGGATACCATCAAGAGGAAAAGTAAAGAGCAGAAGCCCAAACACCAGCGAGAGCACGCCAGCGAGAACCAAGGCCCATTCGTGTGAGAGGTACTCCCGCAAGGCCACAGCGGCCACAATCTCCGCAATACCAGTCAGAATTGCCCAGGCGGCAATGATATAGAGAAGTATCAGCGCCGTCAGGCCAGGGAAGACAAGAGCAAAGATGCCAGCAAGAATGCTCAGCATCCCTTCCGCGAGCACCCACCCCCAACGTTTCCAAGACTGCCGTTCGCGCAGCGCCACAATGACTGCAAAAATCCCATCAATGATGGCATACACTGCAAATACTACAATAAACACTAAAAGGAGAATCTTAGGAAAGAAAAGTGCAATCAGACCAAAAATGAGGGCCAGCACTCCTCTCACTACCAGCATCCACCAGTTTTGCAAGACGACTTGAGCACTAATGGCTTCTAACATCGCGTTTCTCCTTTTCTCTTGACTCACTGTCTCAACAATAGCTAAAATGTGGAATAGCAGAAGTAAACATTTCTTATACTCAGAGTACTCAGAGAAAGCTTGCTAGTCAAGCTCATGTGTAAGCTTATAAAGTACTCTATGCTCTTACTTCTTTTAAAATATGGCTTCACCGCAATTACATAGTATGAATGAAGTGGTGAGGGCATTTAAGGAAGCTGGAAGCTGAATGGACTCTTGCGCACAATCATGGTATAGTATATACAACCAATAGCATAATAAGGGGGGACGATAGTAGTATGCCAACACCCTACGACGATGGGGCAAAACGCCTACTTTCTCTATGTATGCAAGATTTTCTCGATTGGTTTTCAACGAGCGCACAAGCTAGGAATGTCTGAAAAATAAATGCTGATTTTTATGCCTTTTGAGGTATAGCCCGATAGTTCCACTGCCCCAAGTGGTTATCAACGACAATGGGCATGTTTTCCCGAAAATCAGCACTTGCTTTTCTCGCTGTTTTGTATATTTTATCTTTTATAGATACAATTACTTTAAGGTCATTAGATGTAGAAATATTCTTAATAAGACTCTTTTCTAGTTAAATACTTGTAAAGAATGTAGCAGCACATGCCCTGGTCACGTGACAAAACATTCTATGTTCTATTGGATTATATTTTGAAGTATATGGTGGGTAATGGGCCATTCTAATTTCAATCCCAATCTCATTGACTAGTTTCTGTAAATCTTCTTTGAATATGTAATGCCTACTTGAGTTGCTTCCTCCTCCATCTGCTAACACGAGAATACTTGTAGCTTCTGGGTAAATATGCCTCCCGTACATCTGCCACCAGTCCTTGATACAGTCGCAGCAAAATTCGCTTGTGTCCTTCGTGTTTGCAAGCATCATATACCCTTCGTTCTTTTTTCTATCATAAATTCCATGAGGAATTACGACACCTGCGGCACTCGACTGAAAATCATGATCATTCACTTGGACAGCCTCGGTACAATATCCCTTCCCAT
>VBJK01000182.1 GCA_005879655.1 Chloroflexota bacterium
CCACTCATGCCGAACGGCAAAGTGGATCGTCGTACCCTTGCCCTCAAGACACCAAGCAAAGGGCTTGAGCGGAAAACAGTGGTTGCGCCTCGTACCCCGCTAGAAAAAGCACTGGCCGCCATCTGGATGGATCTTCTTCACATTGAGCAAGTGAGTATCACAGACAATTTCTTTGATCTGGGCGGACATTCCTTGCTGACGGTGCAATTACTCACACGTATCAACCAGCAGTTTGGATCTGGGCAGCTTTCGCTCACGACGCTGTTTCATGCACCAACTATCGAGCAAGTGGCCGCTCTTTTACGCAAAGAGATGAGCATAGAGGAGTTTGACACACAGGCTCCCAATATCTCCCCATGTGTTCTCATACAACACGTTGGGGAGAAATCGCCCTTCTTCTGTGTCCATCCGATTTCTGGAGCTATCTCTTGCTACTCGGCTTTGGCCAGCCATCTTCCCCATGATCGACCCTTCTATGGTATCCAGACACCGGGTCTGAGTATTGATCAAGTCCTTTTCGGCAGTATTGAAGAGATGGCTAGTTCTTACATTGATGAGGTATTGACCATCCAGCCGCAAGGCCCTTACTTGCTGGGAGGCTACTCCTTTGGGGGATTGGTGGCATTCGAGATGGCTCGGCAATTACAAGCACAGGAACATGCTATAGCCCTGCTCGCCATTCTGGATACCTATCCTAGTCAGCAAGACTGCGCTGTAGAGGTGAAGACAAACCTTCTCTCGACAGTGCAAGAAGATAGTACGCAACGCATGATGGAAATAGCCGAGGCAATGGTACACACCAGGAAAAAGGAGGTATTGTTCCCATATGAAGAGTTGCGTCGTCTCCAACCAGAAGAGCAATTGGCATACGTCTTAGAACAGCTAATAGAAGCACGGGTGGTACCAGAAGATATGGACATCTCTCAACTTCTCAGGTATAGGCCGGTATATGAAATGCATGATATCTGTTTGAGGAAATATCGACCTAAGCCTTACTCGGGGCGTATTACCCTTTTCCATTGCGAGGAGAGAGAGGCTGCTGACCCATCGTTATGGGCCCCGTTTTCTTCTGAACCAGTAGAGGTATATAGCGTTTCTGGTGATCATCAATCAATGATCGTCGAGCCTTATGTCCAATCGTTAGCGGCGCAATTGCAGCGATGTCTCGATAAGGCCGATGGCCTAGTCGATCATCTTGCAATCAGCCTACAGAAAGGAGAAGTCTAGCATTATTATGGAATCAGAAAAGAAACAAAACACTGCATTTAGCCAATTCAAGCTGGTGCAACCCAAGCCTGTTCGTTTGCAACAAGAGCAGTTGATCCAGACGAGCTATCTTTCTGACAAGGAACGACTGCCGCTGGTCATCCGGCCAGTAGCCAGGGGGCTGGCCTCAATGGAACTGGATTTAGTAGAGTGGGCCAAAAGCAATCAGACTTTTCTTGAGTCAGAATTGAGTAAACATGGGGCACTTCTCTTTCGAGACTTTGCAGTTTCCTCTCCTGCTGAGTTTGAACAGTTTGCTCTAGCTCTCTGTCCTGATTTATATGCTGAAAATGGTGAGCATGTTCCTGCCGATGTGGGGAGTGGGAATCTCTACACGCCTGTGTTTTATGCACCGGAAAAGAAGCTGCTCTGGCACAATGAAAACTCGTTTAATTCAACCTGGCCGATGAAGATCTTGTTCTTCTGTGCTCAACCTGCTGCCAAGGGAGGGGAGACTCCTATTGTGGACAGCCGTAGCGTTTTTGAGAGGATTGATCCACATATACGAGAGCAGTTCATGCAAAAGGGGATTATGTATATACGCAACTGTGGGGAGGGACTGGGTTTATCTTGGCAGAAGGTCTTTCGGACGGAGATGAAGGAAGAAGTCGAGCGGTACTGTCAGAAGGAATCCATCGATTTTGAGTGGAAAGGTGAAGATCATTTAAGGACGCGCCTGATCCGTCCAGCAGTGCTCAAACACCCACAGACAGGAGAATGGGTCTGGTGGAATCAGGCCACCCATTGGCATCCGAGCTGTCTGGATAAAGACGTAAGAACGGCGTTGCTTACACTTTTCTCTGAGGAAGATGTGCCGAGAAATTGTTTCTACGGTGATGGATCTCCCATAGAGGACGAGACGATAGCCGCTATTTGTCAGGCGTATCAGGAGGTAGAGGTGAGCTTCCCCTGGAAGCAAGGCGATATTCTCATGCTTGATAATATGCTCGCAGCTCACGCCCGCAATCCTTATGAAGGGCCACGCAAGCTCTATGTCTCAATGGGAGATATGTGCACACTGAACGATCCAAGTTCTTTAAGAGCCAAAGGCGGATAAGGAAAGACCGTTTCCGAAATAGTTCCCTTTAGACGGAAAGGCCGCTTGATTTCTTCAAGTGCTTCTGTTAAAGGTGGGTGGGGCTTTGCCCAAAAAATCCATCTAGACAGCCAAATTTTGGGCAAATGGGGATTCTGCCCAAAATTTGGGTTCGATCCCCAGTTCATAAACAGACTGAATAACGACGCAAATGTTATGACAGAGCACCTTGCACAGCAATTCATTGACCATAGCCGTCTCGGTTTTGCTTCGGATATGCTCGCCGAACTTTGACTTGATCATCCACATAGTAGACTGGTAGTGGCTCATTTGAGAATGCTGATCCGTTCCAAATGAGAGCGATGCAGGTTTGCTACTTTTTTAATCCACTCGCTTACTGTATTACGTGCTACCCCAAAAGTTCTTGTTAGCCCTCGTAAACTACTACGTTCTTGATAAGCTCTCAATATCTCTTCTTTACGCTCTTCTGTATATGCATATGGTGTTGGATTCTCACGGCTTTGCGCGCTATCAATCCTTACAATAGTATTTCTGTTTTCTGTTGGGTGCATAACCGTTTCTTTTCAAATTGCCGCTTCCACAATGTGAACAACGTACTGTG
>VBJK01000183.1 GCA_005879655.1 Chloroflexota bacterium
GTGGTGTTGAATCTCTTACCTCTTTATCTGATAAGGAACTTCTGGCGGCGGGTGTAGACCCGGCACTACTGCGTCATCCCACTTATGTCAAAGCAGCGATTGTGCTAGACGATATCGCGTTATTTGATGCATCATTCTTCGGCATCACTGCCAGAGAAGCTGAAATAATGGACCCGCAACAGCGCCTATTTCTGGAATGTGCCTGGGAAGCACTTGAAAATGCGGGTTATGATAGCCAGAGCTATGAGAAGTGGATCGGCGTCTATGGTGGAGCAAATAGCAGTGGCTATTTTCATTTCAATCTTGCCTCGCATCCCGACCTGTTTCAAAAAAGAGGAATGTTGCAGGTCCTGCTTGGCAACGAAAAGGACTTCTTGACCACGCGCGTCTCGTACAAGTTGAACCTCAATGGGCCAAGTATCGCGGTGCAAACAGCTTGCTCCACGTCGTTAGTGGCGCTCCATTTAGCTTGTCAAAGCCTGCAAGCGGGTGAGTGTAGCATGGCCCTGGTGGGGGGAGTATCCATTACCGTTCCACATAAGCAAGGCTACCTCTACCAGGAGGGAGACATTGCCTCGCCAGACGGTCACTGTCGTAGTTTCGATGCACAGGCCCAGGGATCAGTTAGAGGAAGTGGCCTCGGTATCGTGGTACTCAAGTTGCTAACAGAAGCCCTCACAGATGGTGACACTATTCACGCAGTCATCAAGGGATCAGCCATTAATAATGATGGAGCGCTGAAAGTGAGTTTTACCGCGCCAAGTGTGAACCGTCAGTCGCAAGTGATCAGTGAAGCGATTGCTGAGGCCGCTATTGATCCCACAACGATTACATATATCGAGGCCCATGGCAGTGGTACACCATTGGGTGATACCATTGAGATCGCCGCTCTCACGAGGGCATTTCGTAAAGATACCGTTGCCAAAGGCTTCTGTGCTCTCGGTTCGGTCAAGACCAATATTGGACATCTGGACGCGGCAGCGGGTATTGCTGGCCTCATCAAGACCGTGCTGGCGTTGCAAAACAAGATGATCCCACCCAGCTTGCATTTTGAACAACCCAATCCCAACATCGATTTCGAGAACAGCCCATTTTATGTTAATACTGAACTTACCCCATGGACAGGGGGCGAGTTGCCACGTCGAGCTGGTGTGAGTTCCTTTGGTATGGGTGGTACCAATGCGCACGTCATTCTGGAAGAGGCTCCGCTCATCGAGTCTAGCCGATCTTCCCATCCGTGGCAACTTTTGTTGCTATCGGCCAGGACGGCATCGGCGCTCGAAAGTGCGACTGATAAGCTCGTTGCATATCTGAAACAGCATCCTGAGCAGAACCTTGCCGATATTGCCTATACGTACCAGGTTGGTAGGAGAGCATTTCTTCATCGCCGTATGCTTGTTTGCCAGCAGTTGCCAGATGCTCTACAGGCATTAGAAACGCGAGATACGAGGCGCGTTTTGACGCATACGCAACAGGTAAGTGTGCCGCCCATTGCCTTTCTGTTTCCTGGTGTGGGTGATCACTACGTCTCTATGGCGCAGGAATGGTATGAGAGCGAAGCCGTATTTCGTCAGCATGTGGATACATGTTGTGAAATACTACAACGTTATCAGGATCTTGACCTGCGTGCTGTGCTCTATCCGGGTAAAGAGCAAGCAGCCTCTCATCAGCAGGCTGTTTCTGCAAAGCCGTTCAAAAAGAGCATCGATTTGCGTGCAATGCTCAATGCAGGGCAGAGGAGTACAGAGCTATCTATGCAGCGTCTGCATCAGACTGCCATAAGTCAACCCGCTCTCTTTGTGATCGAATATGCTCTGGCGCAATTGCTCATGAGTTGGGGTATTCAGCCACAAGCCATGCTCGGATATAGTCTTGGCGAGTATGTGGCAGCCTGTTTGGCAGGAGTATTCTCTTTAGAGGCCGCTTTGCAGATTGTTGTGAAAAGAGCGCAGTTGATTCAAACATTGCCTGAGTGTCGTATGCTGGCAATCGCGCAGGCAGCGCAGACCATTGAGCCGCTTTTGCATGAAAATGTCTTTCTATCAGCAATTAACGGACCAAAACAGTGTATTGTCTCCGGCACTGTCGAGCATATTGTCGAACTAGAAAAACAACTTATGGACAAGGGCATTGTCTATCGTCGTCTGCAAACCTCGCATGCATTTCATTCGCCCATGTTGGAGCCAATTAGCGAAGCGTTTGCGGCATTGTTCAAGACCGTCAAGCTCAACCCACCGGCAATTCCGCTTATCTCGAATGTCACGGGGCGCTGGATGACGGCAGAAGAGGCGCTAGATCCTCGTTACTGGGCCGCCCATCTCTGCCAGACCGTGCGTTTTGCCGATGGCGTGCACGAATTGCTGCGCGAGGCAGGAGGGATCTTGTTGGAAGTTGGCCCAGGGCAGGCCCTTTGTAGTCTTGTAATGCAAGATGTAGACGTGTATGGTCAAAACACGGTGGCGCTTCCCCTATTGCGTCCCCACTACGATCAGCGATCAGATAGGGAGTTCTTGCTCAACGCGCTAGGCAAACTATGGATGATGGGCGTGCCGCTAGATTGGTCTGGCTATCATGCCGCAGAGCAGCGACGGCGCATTCCCTTACCTACCTATCCCTTTGAACGCCAGCGTTACTGGATCGCAGAAAAGAAGCACCGCTACGCAGCAGAGCGAGCAGAGCCGAGTGCAATGTCAAACTCTGATGAGATAGCCCTGAACGCAGAGCTTTCATGGCATCCACGATCATCCTTGTTACATGATTATATTGCTCCACGCAACGAGATTGAGCGTAAGCTAGCCTCCGTCTGGCAAGATGTCTTAGGTATTGATCAGGTAGGTGTGCACGACAACTTCTTTGAGCTGGGTGGAAGCTCGCTAAGCAGTATCCAGCTTGTCAATCGGTTGCGTCAGGTCTTCCAGGTCCCAATCCCACTTGACTATCCCTTTAAAGCCCCCCTCCTCGAAGATCTAGCCACGGTGATTGAGAAGATGTTACTTGAAAAGTTAGCGGTGCCAGCAGTGATTCCGCACAGCGGTCTATAATTTCTCCTTTGGCTATTACGGCTTGCATGGACCACTCAACGTGGGAGCGTTCGCACAGAGTCTTCATGAAGTGGTAAACTGCCATGAGATCCTGCGCACTACATTTGTAGAATCGGAGGGGCAAGTGATGCAGATCATTGCTCCGTCGTTCACTCTCCCGCTAACTATTGTAGACTTAAAGGACCTTCCTGCTCATTTACAAGTATCAGAGGTGGAGAAGGTTGCTCACGAAGTAATGCTCTGTCCTTTTGATCTGGCTCGTGGTCCACTCCTGCGCGTCAAACTCCTGCGGCTCAGCGTGACAGAGCATGTGCTGATACTCAATGCACACCATATGATCTATGATGGCTGGTCGCAAGGTGTCCTCTTCCGCCAGTTGAGCACGCTCTACCCGGCTTTTGTAAGTGGAACGCCCCCATCGTCTTCAGAGTTGCCAGTCCAGTACGCAGACTTCGCCATCTGGCAAAGGCAGTGGCTACAGGGAAGCGTCTTGCAGGCGCAACTCGACTACTGGAAGCAGCAGCTCAAGGATGCTCCCCCTGCGCTCAACCTGCCCACGGACTATGAACGGTCTACCGTCCGGCACTATCGTAGTAAGCACTGCACCATGCAGCTTCCCCTACTATTAGTGGATCGTCTCCGAGCGTTCTGCCAGCAAGAAGATATGAAGCTATTTATCGTTGTGTTTGCCGCGTTCAACATCCTGCACTATCACCTCTCGCAGCAGGAGGACATCCTGGTGGGTACGGGTGTCTCTAATCGTAACCGAGCGGAGATCGAGAAGCTGATTGGGTGTTTTGTGAATACACTGGTCATCCGCACGCACGTATCCGATACAGTGAGCTGCCGAGAGTACTTACGGCAGGTACGTCAAGTGATCCTGGAGGCATACGCGCATCAGGTCTTACCCTTTGAGAAACTGATCGAAGAATTGCAGCCGTTGCCCAGTCCCAGTGGCACACCGCTGATACAAACCATGCTCGTCATGCACGATGTACCATTGCCACAGCTAGCGTTGAGCGATATCACTGCGCGTATATTGGATAGCTCTATTGAGACCATGCTGTATGACTTGATGCTCGTGGTGGTAGATCTCGATATGGTAGAGGGTTTGCAAGTTATACTTCGTTACCAGTGTTACCTCTATAGCGAAGCGACCGTTATGTGGTTGCTCGCTCAATGGCAAAGCATACTCCATGGCATCATTGCAGACCCTGATCAGGCAATTATGGACTTACCAATGGAGCCATTACCTGCACAAATTGTTTGTAATAAGTATCTCTAGAATTTCAGAGGGCAAGCCATGACTCTTAGGAGTAATACTCATCTGCGTTCTA
>VBJK01000184.1 GCA_005879655.1 Chloroflexota bacterium
TAGCTACATATGGGCTTTGCCAGTAACTATTGTGTGCGTTACCGCCGTTGAGGATCGCAAGAGAGGTTTTGCTGAATGGCAGGGATAACAGATCAAAGAACGCTCCTTGCGCTGGTTCGCGGAAGATCCCTGTGGGCATGAGTGTATCTTGAAGGTCAATGTACTTCTTATGATTGTAATTGACCATCTCAGGGATGATGCCTTGCAATGGGCTACCGACGGGGTCGCCTGGATGCACAAAGTTACGCCAGGGTAATGGATGTCCCGCCAATGCTTGATACAGGGACTCAAGCAATTGCACAAAACCTGGCGTAATGTCATGTGTGCTCGTTGCCTCATGCGGATCTTTCTTCTCATCCAGCGCAGGTGGGTCCACGTCCATGAGCCTAAAGATGCCGATCGGTGATCCCATAGTGATAATACTCCCCAGACGAATACCTTGCTTTGGATCGGTATCATTGCCAGTTACACCATAGATCGCATTGCGAATAGTCATCACACTCTCATTACCATGCGACCCAGAGGTATCCCAACGCGTGCTAAACAGGAGATCAAAGAGGATAACTGATCCCAGACTGTGTGCCACAAGGTGGAGACGATCCTGTGCGGTACTACCTTTAAGCTGCTTTATTTGCTCCGCGACTGCATCCGCCACCTTGGCTCCAATATAGCGACTGAGATAGAGCGCAGCATCGCCAGCAAAGCGGACCAGTTGGTCTTCACGAAAGTTTCTAAACCAGAGTTTATTCCAGATAGGTGATGCTTCATACCCTGCACGAAGTTTCTTCTCCTCGTCCTCATTCACCTTACCCCAGTATACGACCAACGGCCTAATGGGGGTCGTCTTCTGAAGCAGCTTGATGAGATCATTGGCATACTCAGGTTGAACCCCCGCCTCACGCGTATTAACCCCATGGATGAACAAAACATAATCGGTGGGCATAACTCTGTTCCTCTCTGATATTTATCAATGTTAACCCAAGTATATCATTTGCAAGCAACAATTGTGCAGAAATAAGGTCCAATGCGTAGGAGTATCTGTTACTCCTACACATTGGACCTTATTTCCTCGATCTCTCACCCTTTCTTCGGACTCCATCGTACCCGGTAATTATGCGTTGTTCCGACCGATTGTTGCGTAATGACGGTCTCAATCTGCTCAAGCGAGAGCGCCTCGGTCGTCGTCAAGAGGACATCGGCTATGTTCTGCGGCGTACGTACAAGCTCAACATGCAAGGCCCCTGGTAGCGTGAGCAGTGCATTGCGAATACGTGCATCACATTTTTCGCATGTAACATCTTCTACAGCAAAATAGTGCTGGTAACTCATGAGATTCCTTCTTCCATGCTGAATGAGTAATATAATTCTATGCACTTTGTGCCCTAAAGATAAAGTTCCAAACTTGGTGCTTTAGAGATAGATATATTCTAGCATAGCTATCGCGCCTCAGCAACAAAAAGCCACTATGACACAATAAGGGGGGGTCAATTAGCCTATGCTCACTCATTGCTGTGCTTTTTGAGTACATTGTTACCCAAAAATACCTATTTGAAGCGTTTTACTTGTGTCGGTATTAGCTGGTTTTGTATACTTAGCAGGACATAGAGCCATGGCTGTCAGCACAAGACTGGCATGGAGACCATACGACATAGTGGCATCTCTATTATTTATGGAAGGATACCTTTATTGATATGCCAACTTTAACACGATCACAAGAAGCACGAACACAGACTAAGCAGAGCATGATGCACTGGCTATTGTGGGCCCAACAGCATGGCTATGCACTTGTCGAGCGCAAGACACTTGTGAAGAATGAGTGCCTCGCGTTTCTAGAAATCTGGGGCCAACCCCGTATAGCGCGTGAGCGCTACTTATTCTATCTGCCAGAGCCTGTGACGACCAGTCCAGTCACGATGCTTTATATAATGACTGATGAAGAGCATTTCGAGGATTTACATAAATTCTGGCTCCAGATGGTACAGTGAGCAGCTACATGGATGCTACTCACCATTTTTTACACCAAGGGGGAGAGACGCCCGTAGCCGCACAATTCATTGCACTTGTAAACGCACACTTCCCGTAGTTGCGCAATTTATTGCGCCAAGCGGCATAAGCCTAGAAAAAAATGTGCAAGGAGACATGAGCAATAAATTGCGCGGCTACGGTTTATGTTGGCATGGTGCAATAAATTGCGCAGCTACGGTTTGTGCACTTTAAAAATTATATGAAAAATAACCTTTCTTGTGTAACTTAATAGGCTTGCAGTTTGCGCAATTCTCCTTTGAGTTGTCTTTATATGGCATAGCTATTTCATAATTACCGAGTAATATAGTATCATATAACAAACTCTTATCAGAGAGATTTGAAAAGATAACTTCTTCTTCATTTTACCTCATTTTATTTTTTGTAAAGGAGTTCGCGCCATGGATGCATCCCTACTCAGAGAAAGCTTTGATCTGATTGCAACTAGTAAAGAGGAGTTCGTCATCGCATTTTACCAGCGCATGTTCGAGAAGTATCCTGAAACCCAGCAATTCTTTACGAGTACTGATATGTCGAAGCAGGTGAAGGCACTCGCGGGAGCACTCGCCGTTGTTGTCACCAGCGTTGAGCAGGGAGACGATATAACACCTACACTGCGTGCCCTTGGCGAGCGCCATAAAGGCTACGGTGTGCAATCGCAGCATTACCCCATTGTTAGCG
>VBJK01000185.1 GCA_005879655.1 Chloroflexota bacterium
CCTCTCCTGGGAAAAAACGGTCACTTGTAGGCTTGCTATGTACGCATATCATTCTGGTAGCCTTGTGACTGTGATGAGGCAAGTTGGATGGGAACAATGCTAAACATGCGTCCTTCCTGCAAAAGCTGCACCATTGTTGGTACTGCTCGTTCTACGTAGGGGGTAGGGGAGATCAGATTCTCACGAGGAGAGAGCATCTTCAGGAGCCTGATCAGGCAGAGCACAAGCCAATTGCCTGACGCAAACCGATCGTCCAGTGTGGATCTGTTGTGGAGCCACATGAAGTAACAAGCAGAGGCCGCGTGCAGAATACAGTGTGTCCTGGCCAGTTCAAAGCCCTCCATCGATACGCTTATGTCACCTTGCTCTGCCACAAGATCACGCACTGCCTGGTCCAATACCCGACGTTCTTGCACAAAGCGGTGCATCAGCAACTTGAGGTCTGAGGCGAACGATTCGTGATCGCCATCGCCAGGCTGTATATTGTACTGTTCTACTACCAAGTACAAACCAAGCTGGAGATCATCTCGACCACGATTTGTCAGCATGAGTTTCTCTCCATCGAACGCGGGTAACGGCTCTGCAAGAGAGCAGGCTCGCTTGATGCGAGAGGAAACATCGGCAGCTTCATTATGTATAACGTGGGAGCTGTTTGTCTGTGTGCTGGTAACTTGCTTGTTCTGCGCAATTGGTCCGAGCTGGCTTGCAATGAGGCTGAGGTTCACCTGAGTGCTACCATCGAATAAACTCACCAGCGCTATATCTCGAACAATCTTCTGAAACATGCCAGAGGCATAGTGCTCGCGCAGGTAATAGCGTGCCCCCAGGATAGTGGCGGTATCGCGCACCATATTTTCCAACAGGGTGGGCACGAAATATTTCGTCACGGATGACCACAGACTCATCTGTTTGGGGACAACATGGAGTGCACGAGCAGAGAACAGGGGTAGCGCAAAGACCGTATCGCGGTAGATGCGTCGCTTGAGGGCGAATGCGAGTGCGAGGCGGAGCGCGGTATGTGCCGCCCCCAGCTATAGAGCGGAACGGAGTAGGCGCGTGACCTGGAAGGTCTTGAAGATAGGTGAGAGCCCATGATGCTCTTTACCAATGAGGGCATCCTCGCTCACAATGCTCTGCTCAAAGGTGATACCGCTCATATCTATACCCCTTACTCCATGAGTCTTGAATTTGGGCAGGTAGTGAAACGATGTATGGTCGAGCTTCTCTTTTTCAACCAGAAACAAAGAGATTCCTAGCGGCCCTTCGTGTACATGTGTTCTCGCCATCACACACAGAGTACTGCTCCGTGTTGCATTGTTGATGAGCCACTTTGTTCCCGACAACAAGTAGTGGTCGTGGATCTTCCTTGCCTGACATTCGGTTGCAGACAGATCCCCTCCGTGTGCCTCCTCGGTTAGGGCAAGAGCGATGGACTCGCGATTGAGAATGCGTTGGGAGAGCATCTCTCGCTGCTGTCTCGTGCCAGTAATCCATACGGGAGTGGAGCCAAGGAACGTCTTACTATGTGCGATGGCTACCGAGAGATCCCGCCGTGCTACTGAGCGGACAAGAGTGAATACCTCATCAAAGCGCCGCAGTTTTCCTCCATACTGCGCTGGTACATAATACTCCTGTAGCCCCCAGGTGTCCAGTGCATGATAGAGCGGAGCAGGGAACTCTTCACGCTCATCAAGCTCGACTGACTCTCTGAACGAAGAGAGTGGAGGAGGCCATCCTGCCTTGTCCAGTTGCCCATCAGATGGACCGGGTTGATTGATAGCGCCCGGATCGCCAAGCGTCTGCTCAAGGTGCTCTGCTGTTGCATAAAACGGTTTTTCCCCTATTGAACTATCTTTTATATTTTGCATATTTTCTCCATTAAAAGTTCTTTCTATCAGGAGGTAAATCTTACAGTTTGACTTCTGGGCAGCTTGCGATTACGCTCAGGATAAACAAGTCTGTGCAATCTGTTCAACAGCCGCAAGGAAGCGATCGACCTCTTCTTCAGTGTTATAGAGATAGAAGGAAGCGCGTACATTGCCTTTGGGGCGTTCTAGCTCCTGTACATCCCGGAAGTAGTTGACTGCACAATGATCCCCCGCACGTACCGCGATATGGAATTGTTCATTGAGCATGCGTCCGACTTCAGAGGGAGGAAGCAAGCCAATATTGAATGAAAGAATTGAACTGCGTTCTTCTGGTTGTACTGGACCAAACAGCTCAATGCCAGGAATAGCCATAAGGCCAGCGAGCGCTCGCCGCATCGATTGCTGATCATGGTGCACAATAGCCTCAAAACCAATCGTGTTCAAGTAGTCTACCGCAGCGCTCAGTCCGAGCACTTCTGCAATGGGGGGAGTGCCCGCCGACCATTTGTAAGGCAGATCGCTAAATGTGCACTCGTCGATACTACACCCTTCTAATGTCGTACAATTGCACGCTGAAGTATTCATTGTTCCACCACCCAGAAAAGCAGGCATGAGCGTTTGCGCGTGCTCTAGCTTCATGTACAGAATCCCGACCCCGGTCGGGCCAAGCATTTTATGGCCGGAGAAGACCAGAAAATCACAGCCGATACGCTTCACATCAATAGGAAGGTGTGGTGCAGCCTGACTGGCATCAATGAGATAGAGGATATTGCGTTCGCGGCAGAGTTTTGCGACTTCCTCCACTGGCACAATTGATCCTAAAACGTTCGAGACGTAGGTGAGTGCAACCAGCCGCGTTTTGGGGGTGAGAAGTCGTTCAAACTTCTCCATATCGAAATGTCCGGTCTTGCTAGGTTTATACCACTGCAAGTTGATCCCGACTTTTTTCGCAAGCCGCTTCCAGGGCAAGATATTGGACGAGTGTTCAAGACTGGAGACCAGCACCTCGTCCCCCGGCTCGAAATCCAGGGAGAGTGCCACTTCATTCAACCCGTGTGTAGCATTACTGGTAATCACAATTTCTGCGGGCTGTGCGCCAATAAAGCGAGCAATATTGGCGACTGCGTGCTCAAAACGTTCTGATGCCTGAAGTGAGAGATCATAGGCACCACGATGAACATTTGCGCGGTACTTCATATAGTACTCATTCATCGCCTCAATTACCGGAAGTGGTGTGAGTGACGAGGCAACACTATCTAGATAGATGCTGTCAGGGGAAATGCTTGGAAAATCCCGTCGAATACGCTCAATATCGAGGAACGTTTTTGCCGTTGGCATATTTTCTCCTTTGAAATTTGCTCTGCTATCATTTGTCTTGATGCAAGGTTTAAACGACATCTGCATCCGTCTCTTTCCTCTCTACTGGCCCATCGTGGTCAATGCAGGATCATAGGAAGACGGACACTCAAAACGGTTTAATTGCAGCGCTTGTTATTCCTCTCTTCAGGGGTAAGTACTGGTGTTAAGGAAGTTTGCGATGGTTGCCCGGTGCGAATAAGCTCTATAGCTTCCAAAAAATTGGGTAATTTGCGCTCGGCAACCACGGTGCCATCAACGACCAGTGCAGGAAGGCATTCACCGCCTTCAGCCTGGATCTCCGAGAGCAAGCCTGGTGGAATGGGCAAAAGTCCGTTTGGCTTTGTGAGGTCGAAGACCTTCATCTCGATCTCGCCAGCAAACTTGCGCTTAAGGAACGAGACAAACTCAGTGGAGGGGCTTGGCCCACAACAATTTTTTTCAAAAAGATAGACTTTCTTTGGCATGGTATATCTCCTTTGAGAAACAGGCACAATAAGTGCTACAAGAAACAATGTGCATGGGTAGCATAGTAAATCAGGCTGCCTTCACTCCTGCCACAATGGTCCAGCGGAGATAGGGCCTTAATTGGCGCATTCGCCGCATCAATCTGAGCAGCCTCAGTAAATAAGCTGGATGTGAGATGGTATGACCAGCAATTTCAAGGGTGTGCTTGAGTCCCTCATCTCGGAGGAATCCGGCGGGCGACAACACCGTAGGGACACCAGAGATCTGTAGCAGTTCGTCCGGGGGTGTCCTCTCCCACATAAACTCATGATCGACGACCCGCCCACCGCGCCGACAGACACGCAGGACTTCTCGCGAGGCCACTGCTTGGTCAACGAACCCCAACACAGTCTCAATCATGATGCGATCGAACGCCTGGTCAGAGAAAGGAAGCGCCAGAACGTCAGCCTTCTGAACGATCACTTTCTCATCTAGCCCTGCTGCACGGACATTAGCTCGTGCATAGTTGAGCATGATGTCATCAATATCGATGGCCGTTACATGACAATTGAAGCGTCTGGCAATCTCAATAGCTGTCGAGCCTACACCACAGCCGACTTCCAATACCCGCTGGCCTGGCTGGAAGTCCGCAAGTCGGTACATCTCTTCTGTTGTTGGTCTCCCACCTGGATGAATTACACGCTTGCCAAGTACAGCGAGAAAGGTATATGGTAGCATTTCGTTGATGTTGACGATAGTGGCTGGAACACTGACCTCATTGTTCATAACTCGTCTCCTGTCGCATGAGAACGTTCTTCCATAGAACTGTCTGGCAGATAACATGGTTCCTATTAGCCTTGCTCGGAGTGTTTGGGACCCAACGGTAAGCATTGGAACTCCTTAGAGCCTATTTGAAAAGGTCTGTCCAATCGACCTGAGAAGCCAGGTGACATTTCTCCAAACGAGCACTTTTCAAACATGCTCTTAGATCGAGAGTAACCCATAAGTTGGGTGTGGAGACAAGAGGCTAAAAAGTGAAGCATCTGGCTCACTCTCCTCAGGCGCTTTCTGGTAGTTTGAATTGCTGATAACAGTTAACTAGTTCGTTTACGTATAAAAGTAACATATACTTGGAAATATGTCAATATGGCTGCTATAGTGATATATACGGCGTAAACGGTAAAAAGAAACAGGGTGATTGGAAAGCATTCTATCCTTTGATAGGATGATATTGAATCAAAGGATCGATATATTAAGAAAGAGGAGGCATCATGACAACTCATCTTTTGCTTGTTGGTGGCTTTCTTGGTGCTGGTAAAACGACTCTCTTACTCAAAGCAGCACAGCACTTGGTAACTCAGGGATACTGCGTTGGCATGGTCACGAACGATCAGGCTCGTGGCTGTTTCTGCTGTCGCTTCCCTGATCTGCTTGCCAGCGTTAAACGTTTGCAGGAAAGTATACGTCCTGATATCATTCTATGCGAACCTGTGGGCAGTTGTACCGATCTGATCTCAACCATTTTTCGCCCCCTTTATGCGTACTATCCAACGGAATTTCGGGTGGCCCCACTAACGGTCCTGGTCGATCCCTTCCGCGAACCCAAAAGCTTTCCGCAGGAAGTTGGCTATATCTATGAGAAGCAACTCTCTGAAGCCAATCTGATTGTGGTTAGTAAAAAGGATCTCCTGAACTCAGAGACCACACAGGCCCACCTCCAAGACCTTCAGCAGAGCTATCCAGCGGCTCAAGCTCTAGCCGTTTCTGCTCAAAAGGGTGAAGGATTGCAGGATTGGCTGGAGATCTGCTTGCAGCAATCGAGCAACATCGAACAAGTTCTGGAAATGAATTATCAAACCTATGCGCAAGGGGAAGCATACCTTGCCTGGCTTAATGCCCATGGGCTGGTGTCTTCTGCTCTGCCCTTTTCAGCGAGTGCATGGATGGCGAGCATCTTTCAAGGAATTGAACAGGCATGCCAGGTGCAAGGCGCTGCCATCGCTCATGTCAAAATGCATGTCACAACAGAGACACAGGTCCTGAAAGGAAGCCTGACGCAATTGGGGCGTCCGATGTCCTGGGATCTTGGACCCACGGATGAGAAAACCACCCAGGCTCATTTCCTCTTGAATGTGCGCGTGACTACTACTCCCAAAATCTTGGAAACGCTGATACGTCAGGTGCTGACGCAGGTGGTCGGGCAAATGGGAACACACCTTGAGATGACTGACCTCGCCTGTTTTAGCCCTTTGCCTCCTCGCCCGACCTATCGGTTACTCTCGCTTTGAGCACAATGGGCTGGTGAGAGTGACCCTTCTATATGAAGTGCTTGCGAGTCAACCCCACAATGAAGGGGAAATACTCGTAACAGAAAAAGACAGACCCGCCAATGACGGGAAATGAACCGCATTTAGTTTTTTCGACTCGTATAGCCTGTTGGTAACTCGCTCGGTGCGCAATTGATCACATCATCCTGATCAGCACCACAGTCTTCAAGAAATGTAATTGTCGCAAATTCATTGATCACCAGTTTGGGATATGTCGGGCCTGTATCACGGTACTGGTACATTAGGTCCAGATGCTCGTTCTGATAGCAGACAGTCTTTTCTGGTGCCTCAACCATCCAGCGAGGGAAGAAAATCGTGGCGTGTACCTGACGCCTTGCTAGATTCACGGCAAGGCTGACAGCCGCGCCTGTTGGCTCGTCCCAGGAAATCTTAAAAATACTGTCTGACAGAGCGACGATGAAGACTTTCTGATCTTTCACCCAACGGCCTCCTACCATTCCGCTATGCATGCGGAAATCGGCTGTATCTGCATTCTTCACGTAGAACTCATATTGCCAGCCATTCTCGTAGGTATAGATGTAATGTTTGCCGATAATACCTTTTAGTGTTTCTTCTCTCTGGTTAGTCGGTATCATGTGATTGTTCCTTTATATAATAGCATAGTAATCCAATTTGCATGTATATATTATACTCTAGACTTTGCAAAAAAAACAAGCTATATTTATTAGTATACGCANAATTATGGTTTGCCTGTAGTAGAAAGAAAAGTACATATCAACTGGTTGAATTGCTCAGTCCTCAATACAAAACTTGAATTGGGCATTCCCTTAGTTACCTCTTGAGAGGAAAAACGCATGCTGACGGAAGAGTACCATTCTCTCCACAAAAATTATCCATCACTAGACGCAATAGAAATAGAAAGGGTCTCTCGTATCAGTCGAACAATTATGCAAAAGGACACTCCGGGTATCCTCAAGGACATGCTCCCCTCAGATTTTTCCGAGGCTCTTCTTGGTGATCTCTGTAAGCACTGCGAATTCGTGCATGCAGGCTTGCTCGTTTTCGCTCCCTCTCTTATGGAAATACAGTGTCTCATAGGAGAAATAGGTTTCTCTGTGGAGCACGTTTTCCCTAGTGTAATTGTAAAGAAAAGAGTAAGTGAGAGATACGGAGTCAACGACGAATCGCTTCACATACACATAGTAAAAGGTGTTTTGAGAGGTAAAGACTCTCCAGCTAAATATATTGAGCTATTTGTTTTCCCTCAAGATACATCTAGTATTACTCAAAATATAATGCATAATGAGCGATTAAATGAATTAGAGACGCATTTTGCTTTTCAGCTTCTTGATCGCGATGTGATTATCCTCCAGGGTCTTTTGAGTACACTTAAAACGTATGGCGGGTTCTATGATGACGGAGGCGGGAGAAATATATTTGAAGAAAAAGCTGTATCATCCGGGAGAGGGAAGCAAATTCTTTACCTCTCCAAGGTAGTACAAGAGGTTGATGGAAACAGCAAAATGGTGAGGCTAGAAATTGATTGTGATGCTTCTCTTATGCTGTAGGAGCCTTGAGGCTTTTATGGGAGCCAATGGCACAGAGAGTCATTAACACGACAAGAAAACTGATACGCAAACTAGTAAGGAGCTTGTATGTTATTACACATTCTAGCGAGTAGGGCAAAGCAGTCGCCAGAAAAAACCGCTCTTGTGTATGGTCCATCTCGCATGAGCTATGCTGATCTGTATGAACAGGTGAAGAATTTCAGCAATGGACTACGTGCCCATGGATTGACTTCATCTGATTCTGTCGCGTTACTCCTGCCCAATTGTCCAGAGTTTCTTATCAGTTTTTTTGCAGTTGCTCGTTTGCACGCTTCCGTTGTTGCACTCAATAACTTGCTGCAAAAGCATGAACTCAAATATTGTCTTCAGGACAGTGGGATAAGCATGGTCATTACTACTGTCCAAGGTGCACAGACTTGTCGCCAACTCCTCCCTGAGTTAGAGCAACTAATTGAACTAGTTGTTATTGACGGCGTATGCTCTGCCGCAACATCTTTTAGTAGTATCATGCAATCAAAGACCGTCGATACTTCTGCATCTGATACTGAAAGAGTGTACGATGGTCTTGTGCTCTACCAGTATTCCTCCGGCTCAACGGGGAGACCCAAGAGAGTAGGACGAACGCAGCGCAATCTTGTCTGTGAGGCAGAGAACTTTCTTGCTACAACGCGGGTAACTTCGACTGATACATTTCTCTGTGTTGTTCCTCTGTTTCATGCTCATGGGCTGGGCAACTGTATGCTAGCAGCAATAGGAGCTGGAGCCACATTAGTTCTCCTGGAACGTGTCGTCTCTGACGGATTAACTGTCGAAGTGCCTTTTCCTGCTCGTTGTCATGAGGTACTCCGGTTAATTGAGCGAGAACATGTGACTGTCTTTCCCGCAGTACCATACATCTTTGCAGCTTTAGCTGAGACTGTTCAGCAACGCAATACGCAACTGGCTCTTTTCTGGCAACGGTTTGGCGTACCCATTAGACAACAATACGGATGTACAGAAGCCGGATCGGTGACCATTAACCTGGAAGATGCAAAAGCGCTCCACTTTGATGCTGTTGGTTTGCCTATGAGAAATGTGGCTGTCATCGTTGTCGATGATGCCATGCGAGAGGTGTCTGCCGGTGTCATTGGGGAAATCGCTATTTGTAGTGAGGCACTCACTACGGGTTATTGCGATATGCAAGAACTCAATCGCCAAGTTTTTCGCGATGGCTATTTCTTTCCTGGTGATCTAGGGAAGAAAGATCAACATGGAAATTTGTACATTACTGGTAGAAAACGTATTTTTATTGACACAGGTGGTCGTAAGGTTGACCCTCTAGAAATCGAAGATGTTCTGGCAACCCATCCACAGGTTGCCGAAGCAGTCGTTGTCGGTGTGGCAGGACCTTACGGTGGAGAAATCATCAAAGCTGTTATCGTCGCGCAGAGTCCATGTACAGAGCAAGAACTTGTTGCTTACTGTCGTGACCGCATGGCGAGCTATACAGTGCCTCGACTGATTGAGTTCCGTCAAGCCATTCCACGCAGCCCTCTACGCAAAGTTCTACGTAAGGACCTTACACAGCCGGCAACCTTGAACTGGTCTGAGGCAGACACTCAGGCTCTACGAAAGCTTTTGTCAACAGCAAGTTCACATGAACATCGCCTCGCACATCTCCAGCGTCATTTGCAAAAACAGTTGGCATCTTTGCTCTATGTTGATCTTTCTCATGTTTCAGCACGTAAACCATTTGGTGAAATAGGTCTAGACTCCGTTACCGCAGTTGAACTGTGCAAGCGGGTCGAGAGCACTCTTGGCTTGCGTTGTCCCGCTACGCTCATCTGGAGTTATCCAACTCTTATCTCACTTGCAAGCTATCTTGATGAACTCATGTTCAAGAACGAGCAAACAACTGTTCAGGTGTCACAGGAAAGTGAGAGAGGTGGCGAGAGTGTAGCACTCTGGATAGAGCGGTTATCCAATGACGAGGTGAAGAAACTACTTGCTGAGTCCTTGCCGGCAGAAAAGCTTTCTCTGGAAAGACGTATGCTGCTTGCACTCCACAGCAAGCAATCACACGATAGGGCAATTGTGGATAATACGAGCGAGCCGATTGCTCTCATTGGGATGGGTTGCCGTTTCCCTGGTGGTGTCGCAACCCCCGAAGCCTTCTGGAAACTCTTGTGCCAGCTGCTGGATGCTATTGTTGAAGTACCTGAGACACGCTGGGATATCAACGCGTTCTACGATCCTGATCCTGCTGCTCCAGGCAAGATAGCCTCACGATGGGGTGGTTTTTTAGACGGTGTAGATCAGTTCGATCCCTCTTTTTTTGGTCTTTCTCCCCGTGAGGCCGCTCGCATGGACCCCCAGCAGCGTTGCTTTTGGAGGTTTTATGGGAAGCAATAGGGCGAGCTGGACAGGTCATTGCTCAGTTAGCAGGGAGCCGGACAGGCGTCTTTTTTGGCATTTCCACAAATGATTATTTCCATTTACAGCTTGCTCCATCCAATATTGGCGATGCGTATATCGAGACCGGAAATAGGCATAGTTTTGCTGCTGGCAGACTTTCTTATCTGCTTGATCTGCAAGGACCAAGCCTGACTGTTGATACCGTTTGTTCGTCTTCACTGGCTGTGTTACATCTTGCGTGCCAGGCCTTGCGGAATAGGGAATGTCATCTAGCGTTGGCTGGTGGTGTCAATCTTATTCTTTCACCGCTCTCGACAATGATGACGTCTCGGTTGCATGCTCTTTCCCCAGATGGCAGATGTAAGACTCTTGATGCAGATGCCAATGGTTTTGTGCGCAGCGAGGGATGTGGTGTAGTTGTGCTCAAACGCCTGTCTAATGCGCTTGCGGATAAAGATCCTATTCTAGCTCTCATCCGTGGTTCTGCTGTAAATCATGATGGTCGTAGCGTTGCGCTAACGGCACCAAATGGACAAGCACAACAGGCAGTCATACGTCAAGCGTTAGCAAATGCTTGTGTGGCACCGGAACAAATCGGTTATGTAGAGATGCATGGTACTGGTACTCCGCTCGGCGATCCTATTGAGGTTGAAGCCCTGACGGCAGTACTAGGCCAATCTCGCGCACCGGGGCAGAGGTGTGTGTTGGGAGCAGTCAAAACGAATATTGGCCATGCAGAAGCTGCCGCTGGTATGGCCAGTGTCATAAAAGCTGTGCTGGCACTTCAGCACGAGGAGATCCCCGCAAACATTCATTTCCATCAACTGAATCCGCACATCTCACTTAATGAATCCGCTTTCGTCATTCCAACTGAACCCCTTCCCTGGCAGGCTTCGCCAAATAGACAGCGCTATGCCGGTGTGAGTTCCTTTGGCCTCAGTGGAACTAATGCACATGTTATTCTGGCAGAATCTCCTTTACAAAAGTTTCATGTTGAGACTCAATTATCGGATACAGCCTATCTATTGCCATTGTCATCTCACACACCAAGGGCATTACAAGTTCTCATACAAGAATTTGTCACTATTCTACAGAATAAACGAGAGATCGAGCAAATTACATCTTTTCAGGTACGCGACATCTGTTATACAG